>JAAUQL010000113.1 GCA_012033595.1 Cyclobacteriaceae bacterium
AAATCTATCAGGCTACTGGTGCCAAATCAATGATCGCCGACCAGAAAAAATATGTAGTGTACCATTGATGATCCCTAACCATTGGATATCAGATATTTACATGATCAATAATACAAGTTGGGTTAAGTAGCGTGTATCTCAAGCAATAAAAACAAAAAAAGCCTCCTGAATGGGAGGCCTTTGCTTCATTTTTATTATCGAAACTACTTTACTTTTTACCCGTGTTGCCTTTGCCTGTGGAGCCTTTGGAATCTGTTGAGGAACCAGAGATTGAATCTCTCATGGAGGTATCTGCCTGGATATTTTGCATTTTATAATAATCCATAATACCTAAATTTCCGGTACGGAATGCATCGGCTATTGCTTTTGGAATCTCTGCCTCGGCCAAAATAACTTTGGCGCGGGCTTCCTGTGATTTCGCTTTCATTTCCTGTTCTTCTGCCACGGCCATGGCCCTGCGTTCTTCCGCTTTAGCTTCTGCTACTTTTAGGTCTGCGCTAGCCTGATCTGTCTGCAATTTGGCGCCAATATTGATACCAACATCCACATCGGCAATGTCAATAGAAAGAATCTCAAAAGCTGTGCCTGCATCCAATCCGCGCTGTAATACGAGTTTAGAAATCTTATCGGGGTTCTCCAGTACTTCCTTGTGGGTATCTGCTGAGCCAATTGATGTTACGATTCCTTCACCTACACGAGCCAAAATTGTATCTTCGCCAGCTCCTCCGACGAGTTGCTGGATATTAGCTCTCACTGTGACCAGAGCAGTAGCAATAAGCTGAATACCATCTGCTGCGACCGCAGCAACCTTAGGGGTAGTGATCACTTTAGGGTTTACGGAGATTTGCACTGCTTCAAACACATCTCGTCCGGCAAGATCTATTGCCGTAGCCTGTTTAAAGGACAAATTGATGTTTGCTTTTTCAGCAGAAATCAGGGCTTTGATTACAGTCTGCACATTGCCTCCTGCCAGGTAGTGCGTCTCAAGGTCTGAGGCTGTTACTGGAATGCCTGCTTTGGTGGCCGTAATTAATTCACGCACTATGATACCCGGAGGCACTTTCCTGATCCTCATAAAGACCAGTTCAAAAAGCCCTACCCGTACGCCTGAAAAGACAGCAGTTATCCAAAGATTAACAGGTACGAAATACAAAAAAACAAATAGGGCGACGATCCCTAAAACCAAAAAAATCAACATCGAGGTTGGTTCCATTTTATTACTATTTAAGTTGTTCTACGTATATTTTATGATCCTTATCTATTTTAGTCACTTTTACCTTTGTACCTGCGCTAAGATAATCGCCCAGGGTTTTAACCTCATAGGTCAAATTATAAATTTCGGCCTTTCCATAGGGCCTGAGGGCTGACAGTGCAATTCCTTCGGCGCCTAACAGGTGTTCAATTTCTATGTCTTCATTAAACTTGCTTGTATTTATATTGCTCAATGCAAACTTTCGCCAAACTCCGGAGCGAAAACTCACAAACGTGATTCCTCCTCCAACTATAATACTGGAGATCAAAATTATGGTACCTGTGGTATTGCCAAATTTGCTGTAACCAATGATTACGCCAAATACCATGAGGGAAAAGCCAATAATCCCGATGATGGTAGTGCCTGGAATAAAAATTATTTCAACTACCAATAAGGCTATCCCGGCAATCAAAAGTAAAACTATCGTTATCCAATCCATCTAAATATAGAGCTTACCAAAATTAATGATTTCTAGCTAAAAGCATCGGTGCTTAGTAAGCTTTTGCAAAAATGACTCTTTGCTTAGACGGTTTTCCTGAATAAACACAAGTCCCTTTTTCCTCCTTCTCATCCAACAAAATGCACCTGATGGTGGCTTTTGTCTCTTGCTTGATGCGCTCTTCAGTTTCAGGCGTTCCATCCCAATGTGCCTTCACGAAGCCCCCTTTGCCGTTCAACACTTCCCTGAGTTGATCATAAGTGTCCACTTCGGTAGTATGCTCATTTCTGTATTTCAATGCTTTTTGATAGATCGAATTTTGGATATCCTCCAATAAGCTCATTACTTTCTCATCTATATTATCCATGCTTACGGTCTCCTTGGTAAGGGTGTCCCTTCGCGCTACTTCCACCGTATTGTTATCAACATCTCGCGGCCCGACAGCCAATCGCAATGGCACCCCTTTAAGTTCATATTCGGCAAATTTCCATCCCGGCTTATGGGTGTCACGTTTGTCGTAATGAACCGAAATGCCTCTGCTTTTCATTTTTTCTATGATCGGAGCAATTTTTTCATCAATAATGGCATACTGTTCCTGATCTTTTACGATTGGCACAATGACCACCTGAATCGGAGCGAGTTTTGGAGGCAATATCAAGCCATTGTCATCTGAATGAGCCATAATCAACCCACCGATCAAACGGGTACTTACTCCCCATGAGGTGCCCCATACCCAATCTAGCCCACCCTCTTTTGTGGCAAATTTCACATCAAACGCTTTCGCGAAATTCTGTCCCAAAAAATGTGATGTACCCGCTTGCAATGCTTTGCCATCCTGCATGAGGGCTTCGATGCAATAGGTATCGATTGCACCGGCAAACCGTTCATTTTCCGTTTTCACTCCTTTGTACACCGGCATGGCCATGTAGTCCTGGGCAAAAGTGGCATATACATCCAACATTTTCAAGGTCTCTTCAACTGCTTCGCCTTTGGTAGCATGTGCTGTATGGCCTTCCTGCCACAGAAACTCGGCAGTTCGTAGAAATAGACGGGTTCTCATCTCCCATCTCACCACATTGGCCCACTGGTTAACCAATATGGGTAGGTCGCGGTAAGACTGAATCCAGTTTTTGTATGTATTCCAAATCACTGTTTCAGATGTGGGCCTCACTATAAGCTCTTCCTCCAATTTGGCTTGTGGATCCACCACCACACCATTTCCGTCTTCACTTGCCTTGAGTCTGTAGTGGGTCACTACAGCACATTCCTTGGCAAACCCTTCTACGTGTTTTGCTTCGCGACTAAGATATGATTTAGGGATAAAGAGTGGAAAGTATGCATTGGAATGACCAGTATCTTTGAACATTTTGTCCAGTGAACCCTGTATTTTCTCCCAAATCGAATAGCCATAAGGCTTGATTACCATACAACCCCGTACAGCGGAATTCTCAGCCAACTCAGCCCTTTTTACCAATTCATTATACCATGCGGAATAATCCTCTTCGCGTTTTGGCAATGCTTTACTCATGAAAATTTTATAGTTTGGTACAAATTTTGTTGTACATAAGTGATTTATTATACTTTGGCAAAAATAAGTTTTTGCCTATATATTCACTAAGTATTTTAAATTATCGTTATCTTTAACACGAGTTGAAAAGTCTAAAAATATAGAAAGTTATGAAAGCGCTCAGTAAGGTGAAATCAATTACATTTTCAATAATTTTATTAATGGGTTTGGTGCTGGGATTTAATGTATCTCACGCTCAGGAATATGACGATATGTATTTCCAGAAATCTGACAGAAAAACAGTGAAAGTGGAAAACTTAAGCGCGGCCAATAAAAGTCTGAATGGCGCAAAATATAAAGAAATCGCAGAATCGACCGAGTCCTATTCATCCAAGAATATTAATCCTGAATATATAGCAAGATATCAGAACAACGATAGCGGCGAAGCTTCCGAAGATAATACTTCTTATAATAGCCAGGATTATTTTGTTGAAGATTATAATGATGAGTATATCAGCAATTCAAGTAATGAAATTGATTATGCCGCTCTTAACAGGAGAGATCAGATGAGCACTCCATACTACAAGAGATCATTTGCCAATTCTTCATGGGGATTTAACCCATATATGGCATGGGATATGGTTCTCCTTACAGTGGATTTGGATACGACCCTTATATGATGGGTTATGGCTCAGGCTTATCCATGGGTTTTGGGTATCAGTCGGGATTTGGGTTTTCGCCATTTATGTCCTATGGATTATCTATGTCATGGGGCACAGGATACAACCCCTGGGGATACCGACCTTATAGCGGTTTTTATAGCCCCTATTATATGGGAGGTTTTTACGATCCTTATATGTATGGCTTCAATTCTTTTGGCAGATATGGACATCCATACTACGGAGGAGGTTATAATTCAATAGTGATCATCAACGAAGCTAATAGACGGAATATTAATTACACGCCAAGGGTCACCCGCTCATCATCTGTAAGAAACAATACTTACAATTCCAGTAGCTCAAGGGTTGCGTCAAACAATGGCAATCTTCGCGTTCCGGAAAGAAAAGATGTTTCCACTTCTGCGGTTTCCAATGGCAGAACTACCAGAGATTACTCTAAAGTGCAAAACGAATATTATAATTCTCAAAGAAGAAGTAGTTCATCCTCAGAACGCATCTCTCGTACCTCAAGCACTAGCAGGAGCGCCTATACTCGCGGCACAACGCCATCATCGAGCTATTCGACTATCAACAACAATAGACCAAGCAGATCAACTGGCAGCAGTAATTCCTCAGGGTACAATAGGTCAAACAGTAATTCTTACTCCGGTTTCAGCAATAGTAACAGCAGAAGCAGTTCGTCCTTTTCAACACCCAGCAGGAGTTCAGGTTCGAGTTTTTCAACGGGCGGAGGTTCGAGATCAAGTGGGTCATCATCCATGGGAACTAGTAGTGGAGGTGGTTCCAGGTCATCATCTGGAAGTTCTTCACGCAGTGGTGGAAGGCAATAAGTCAGCACCACATAAGTAGGTTACAAAAGAAAATTCAATCAATGGTTATGAAAAGCATTTTAACACTTTTAATAAGTGGCGGGTTTTTATTGACTTTTAATTGTAGTTACGCCCAGTATATCCCTGGTGCGATGAGTTACCATGAGCAAGCATTGATGTTTAGCTCGTATAGTTATACCGGAAGTGCGAGAATTCAAGGGTTGGGGAATACACAAATAAGTCTGGGCGGAGATGTTAGTTCTGCGCTTTCAAACCCGGCCGGTCTCGGGTTTTATAACCGCTCTGAACTTAGCCTAACTCCCGCTTTTACTAATCACACTTCAAATACCAATTATTTGTCAAATGATACTAAATCATCATTAGGTTCAATGAATATTCAAAGTTTTGGCGCTGTTTTTAATAATAGCATTAGTAATATCACCCCCGGTAAATGGCGAGGTGGATCATTTGCGATAGCCTATTCTAAAATCAACAACTTCAACAACGAATTGCAATATTCAGGAATTAACCCATCAAATGATATTCTACATTTTTATGCAGAAGAGGCAAATTTTCAAAATGTGCAAGGTTCAGATTTAGCTGGCATTGCAAGAGGTGCTTATGATACCTACTTAATAAGTAGATTTGTAGATGTAGAAGTTGCAGATGGCCAAACCACCGTAATACCCTTTTACGACCGGACATTTTTTTCAGAATTTCCTCTACCGGAATTTCCTGTTGAGCAATCAGAAGTAATCAATACATCAGGCAGCCAAAACCAGTGGAGTTTTAGCTATGGTGTCAATTATGACGATCGATTGTACTTTGGTGCCACCCTGGGTATACAGTCTTTGAAGTATGATATTACAAAAACCTATACAGAAAGGTATCCAGGGTTGGAAGAAGACATCGTGTTGAGGTCGGTTCTGTACGAAGATTTGATTACCCGTGGTAATGGCATTAATGGAACTTTTGGCATCATTGGCAGACCGGTAGATCAGATAACCATTGGTGTTTCGTTGATCACTCCAACCTTCTATACGTTTACAGAAAGTTACTATTATTCTGTAGAAGCTGATTATGACAACTTCAGCATGACTAATTATAGTGATTATTTTGATGCCAATTACGATAATATTGTAAATCCGGCATATATCGAGGAAAACTCACCCTATTATCCCGAGAGCTATACAACTTTTTATGAAGACGATGCAACGCTCAACAACCAATTTACAGACAGTGAGAGTGAATTTAGCTACACATTAAATACCCCAATGCGGGTAAACGCTGGCGCCACGTATTTTATCAATAAAAATGGCTTTGTATCAGCAGATATAGAGTATGTTGATTATGCCAATATGAGGTTGAAAGGAAAAGAAGGTTCATTGCAAAGTGACAATGAATCCATTGATAATTTGTATCAATCTGTGGTCAACTTAAGGATAGGCGCAGAGTGGAGAATTAAAACCATGAGAGTCCGCGCAGGCTACAATTACCAACCCAGTCCAATAAAACATGAAAATGCCGATAGAAAACTTCAGACTATATCTACAGGGGTGGGTTTGAGGTCGGGCAAATACTTTGTTGATCTTGCCGCTTCTTATAAAATGTACAACAGCCAGTATGCACCATACTTATTAGAAAATCCAAATAACCTGGTACATTTAGAAAACAACTTTGCCGATATAGACAACCAAAATTTAACAATTGCACTTTCGGTAGGTTTATTTTTCTAATGCTACAATAGCATCAATCACTGCATTGACACGTTCGGTGACACTGCTGAAATGTTGACTCAAACATATCTGTGCCGCATTATAGTATATTTCTCGTGCTTTAAATTTTGACTTTAGCTCCTGATACAATTCATCATCACTCATATTTTGAAGCAAAGGCCTGTGGCTTGTTCCTTTCTTTGATAATTTTTTAAACAAGTCCTCGACGGAAATATTAAGATATATGGTGATAGCGTATTTATTCATTATCTCCATATTATCAAAAAAGCATGGCGTCCCTCCTCCGGTAGCGAGGATAAAAACACTATTTTCCTGAATAAGTGAAAGCAGATGCTTTCTTTCACTTTCCCTAAAATAAGATTCACCCTTAATCCTGAAAATATCCGAAATACTCATTCCTTCTTTTTTGGCAATGACCTCATCCAGATCAATAAATTTCATTCCCAGGTGGGCTGCCAGGAGTCTGCCAATCGTTGATTTTCCCGAAGATGGCATTCCTACAAGGCAAATTTTTTTTTCTTTCATGCTAGAATTCAAATACAATACGAGAAACATCTCTATGAAAGCCTGACCCGCGGGTCAATAGCTGCATAGAGCAAATCAACAAAAATATTGATGATGACGAAGACAGTGGCGACAAATATGGTAACGCCCATTACCACCGGAAAATCAAGGCTTTGGACTGCTTTGATGGTGGTGAAACCTAAACCTTTCCAATCAAAAATATATTCGACAAAAAATGCTCCGGCCATTAAAGAAGCCAGCCAACCCGAAACGGCAGTGATCACCGGATTTAGGCTGTTTTTTAATGCTGTGCTTCATTTACCACCCTGATGGTTGTCAATCCCTTGGCATAGGCAGTCCTTACATAATCGAGCGACAAAACCTCCAACATCGAACTCCGCGTCAATTGCACAATGATGGCTAAGGGTCTTATTCCGAGCGTTAGTGCCGGAAGGATCAAATTGTGCAACTGGAGCTCCCTCCCTCTGATGGGATCATTTACCCATAGCTGTCCCGTAAGATTTAATCCGGTATAATCGCTTAGATAAAATCCAAAAATCATGGCTACGACTATGGCAGATACAAATGAAGGCACTGAAATACCTATCACAGAAATGGAAATAATTAAATGATCGAGAAAAGAATTTTGCTTGAGGGCAGCAATGATTCCAAAAGATATACCAAGAGAAGTCGCGATAAGCATAGCTGCCAGCGCTAAATACAAGGTGTCATCCATATTGTCATAAATAATTTCAGTCACCTTTTTGTTTGTCTGAAAAGACCTGCGCATATACGGCCACTTAATTACAGCCACCTTTTCCCCAACCTTAAAAAGCGGACTATATCCATATTTTGTCTTATTAATTTCCCTATCGTCATAAACAGAAATTATGGACAAATCATTGATATAGTATAAAAATTGAATACGCAAAGGCTTATCGAGACCGAGTTCCCTGGTAATGGCCTGGCGCGTACTGATATCGCTGCGCTGCCCGGCAATAAGCGAAACCGGATCTCCCGGCAGGGCATGAAACAAAAGGAAGACCAAAACAACAACGCCAAAAAGCACTACCAACCCGTAACTGACCCTTTTGATCAAAAACCTTATCATCGAACCTACCTTATGAGATTGATAATTTCTTCTTTATCAGGAATATCGCTATTATGCCATTTACCCAAAACAACGCCATGCTTCATCAAAATCAACCCCGGATTGGCCCTAATCATGGTTTTGATGACGGTACCGTCGGCAAAGTAATATGGAAGAGCCAGTTGGTATTCGTGACGGAAATTTTCATAGCTGGCCTCATCACTCGAAGTTAGTACGATAGTATGCACGTCACCTTTGATCTCATCTACCAGGTGTTTTATTTGATCAAGTGTTTTGTGTCGGGTAGTTTTAACATCATTGATCAAAATCAAGAGTTTGGCACCTTCAAAAGTCTCTTCAGTATAATCTCCCTCATCATTCCAGACACTATAGTCGGTTATTTTGGGTTGTGCCTCCGGGTTTAGAAGCACCATTTCTACAAACTGATAGCTCGTATCTGTCGGATACCTAGTAAACGTATGAAGTTTGCCGTCCTTCTCCATGATATATTCATAAACGAAGTCTTCTGACGGCTGCATAGATTTTTGAATGTCAGCTCCTATTTTATAAGGCCTAAAATCTATTGGAGGAAGGTGCTCTATGGCATAATACGCCAACATTCCCGAAAAAAGCAACACGACCAATAATAAGGTGGAGCCAACCGCCGTCCGGTAAATTGCCTTGAATTTGGTTCTTCTGATATAAATATATAGGCTAAAAACCAGCAAGAGAATGTCTTTGTAAAAAGATTGCCAGGGATTGAGGGGAATGGCATCTCCAAAACACCCACAGTCTGTCACTTTATTAAAAGCTGCAGAGTAAAAAGTGAGAAAGGTAAAGAATACAATCAATAGCAATAGCACCACTGAGGTAATGCGCATCTTATAATTGATCAGTACCGCTACGCCTAGCAATACTTCCAAAACAAGCACAAATAAACCAACCGGCAAGGAATAAGGAATAAGGTAATGGAATAGTGACGAGATGTCAGTGGCAAATACTTCGAAGTACTCTTCCATTTTTATGGCCGTGCCCATAGGATCGTTAAGCTTGACCAATCCTGAAAAAATAAAGAGCAGTCCGACAAACCATTTAATGATTTTATCTACAACATTCATATCCTAGCTTTTTAATAAAATCAAACAAAAAACAGCATAGTTCATGATATCCTGATAATTTGCCTTAATTCCTTCTGAAACAATGGTTTTGCCCTTATTGTCTTCAATTTGTTTGATGCGCAATATTTTCATAAGAACAATATCAGTCATGGAGCTGATCCGCATCTCCCTCCAGGCTTCTCCATAATCATGGTTTTTGTCCTCATGAAGGTGCAAGGTTTCGGAGACCACCTGGTCGTACAAGGGTTCTATTACCCCAAACTTCATCTCCAGGGGCGCATCCGCTGGCAGGTCCATTTGAATAATCGCCATAATACAGTAGTTAATAATTCCCACAAATTCATCGGGTACACCTTCTTCAATTTTCTGTATGCCTTTTTCTTGAATAGATCTAATCCGCTGGGCTTTTATCATGATTTGATCTGTGATGGAGGGTAGTCTCAAAATTCGCCATGCAGTACCATAATCGCGGGTTTTCTTCTCAAATACTTCTTTGCAGGCTTTTATAACTTCTTTATATTCGCTCACTGTTTTGCTAGCCAAAATATCGTTTTTCTTGATGAATGGATAATAATAAATAGTGCTATTGGCATCGAAAGATAGAGGTTTTTATTCAAAAAATACAGTTTGCCCTGGTGGAAATCTACTGGACTTCTCTGAGCCAAAGGTAATGGGCATTTTAAATGTCACGGACGACTCTTTTTATGATGGGGGTAGATTTGTGAAAGATGCAAGCATTTATAAACAGGCCGAAAAACTCTTGGCAGAGGGAGCCGATATCATTGATATTGGCGGCTATTCATCGCGACCTCATGCAACAGATATTCCCGAAGCGATAGAGACACAAAGGGTATTGAAAGGCTTAAACATAGTGAAATCGCTCGATCCAAACCTTCCTGTATCCATTGATACCTTTCGGTCGACCATAGCAAGCGTAGCTGTTGAACATGGGGCAGATATCATCAATGACATTTCAGGTGGAAATATGGATGCAAAAATGTTTGAAACTATTGCCCAACTTGGTGTGCCATATATTATGATGCATATGATTGGTACACCGCAAACCATGACCAGCCATACAGACTACAAAGATATGGTAATGGAAATGCTCGATTATTTTAGCAAAAAAACAATGCTCCTCACACAATTTGGAGTAAAAGATGTTATTATTGATGTCGGCTTTGGCTTTTCAAAAACCATCGGGCAAAACTTCAATTTATTGGCCAGTTTAAAAAATTTCCGTATGCTCCATTCTCCACTTATGGTTGGTATTTCGAGAAAATCCATGATTTATAAAACCCTGGAAACCAGTGCCGAAAATGCGCTGAATGGAACAACGGCATTGAATACGGTTGCCTTGTTAAATTCGGCTCAGCTATTGAGGGTACATGATGTAAAAGAAGCCAAACAAGTGATCAAATTATTAAAAATGCTACCTCATTGATACTACTTTTTAATATTGGTTTTCTGGAAATTAGCTGGGTCGATATCATTGATATCATTGCTGTGACCATGCTGCTGTATCAGGTTTATAAATTGATGAAAGGCAGTATCGCTTCCAAAGTCTTTCTGGGTTTCATGTTTCTATATTTAACCTACCTGATGGTCAATGCAGCCGAAATGGAGTTGCTGTCTGCTATTTTGGGTCAGTTTATGGGGGTTGGCGTATTGGCGCTTATCATCCTTTTCAGCCCGGAAATACGTAAATTCCTTTTGCTTATCGGCAAATCTACTACTTTGAACAGGGAGTTTTTTTTAAAAAACCTGCCCTGGAAAAAAAACACTACTGCAGACCATTTTGATATCAACCCCATAATAGAGGCCGCCAAAACGCTGGGCGCTTCCTATACCGGGGCGTTGATTGTTTTCTCCAGAGAATCTGAACTGAAATTCTATGTAGATTCTGGCGACAAAATAGACGGAATCGTATCGAAGAGATTGTTGCTTTCTATTTTTAATAAAAATAGTCCATTGCACGATGGAGCGGTCATAATATATGAAGGCAGAATTTCCGCTGCCAGATGTATTTTGCCAGTGAGCGATTTAGACAACCTGCCGGCTCAATTTGGACTGAGGCACCGGGCGGCCATCGGCATGAGTGAAACTACTGACACCTTAGTACTGGTAGTTTCGGAAGAAACGGGACAATTGTCGATAGTCAGAAAGGGCAAAATCCAACACAACATGTCAATACAGGAAATAAGACAAACCATCAACGAATACTTCTTCGAAGAACAAGAGCAAGTTGAACAGGTTCAAAAAACCAAATTTGATAAAATATTAGATGAAGAGTTGAAGCAAGACAAGGCATCTATTGAGGAGAATCCACAAGACAGACTGGCATGAAACGCTATTCAACCGTAACCGACTTGGCGAGGTTTCTAGGTTGATCAACATTGCATCCCCTCAGATTAGCAATATAATACGATAAAAGCTGAAGTGGTATTACCGACACCAGCGGCATAAGCGCATCAATGGTTACCGGTACTTCCAAAACATAATCTGCAATAGTGGGAATCAACACGTCGCCTTCCGTAACTATGGCAATCACTTTCCCTTTTCTCGCTTTTACCTCCTGAATATTTGATATGATTTTGTCGTAGGAACCATCGCGGGTAGCAATAAATACCACAGGCATTTCTTCATCTATCAGGGCGATAGGCCCATGCTTCATTTCTGCAGCAGGGTATCCTTCTGCATGGATATAGGATATTTCTTTAAGCTTCAACGCCCCTTCCAGGGCAACGGGAAAATTGTATCCACGTCCCAGATAGAGAAAATTCCTGGCATCTTTGAAACGCTCTGCTATGGCTTTGGATTTTTTATCTAATTGCAAGGCCTTTTCAACCTTTTTTGGAATTGTTTCCAATTCGACCAATAGTTCATGATATTTAGTCTCGGTTATCGTGCCTTTTTTGTAGGCCACTATCATGGCAATCATAGATAAAACTGCCACCTGAGCAGTGAATGCTTTGGTACTGGCCACACCAATTTCGGGTCCGGCATGGATGTACGCCCCCACATGCGAAGTTCGTGCAATGGATGAACCTACAGCATTGACAACTCCGAAAATAATGGCGCCTTTGGATTTGGCCAACTCTATCGCTGCGAGGGTATCTGCTGTTTCTCCCGATTGCGAAATAGCTATGATTACATCACCCTCTCTGATAATGGGATTGCGGTATCGAAATTCTGATGCATATTCCACTTCTACCGGTATCCTGCACAAATCCTCCAAAAAATACTCGGCAACCAGCCCTGCATGCCAGGAGGTACCACAGGCCAGTATAACAATTCGATCGGCACTCACCAGCCTATTAAGATAATCCCTTATGCCTCCCAAGACCAAATGACCACTGGCAGCATTCAGTCTTCCGCGCATGGCATCGCCTATAGATTTGGGCTGCTCATAAATTTCCTTTAGCATAAAATGGTCATAACCACCCTTTTCTATTGCATCCAGCTCAAGGTCTATGGTCTGAATATATGGATTGGTTTGTACAGCTTCAATGTTTTTGAGAATCAGGCCTTCCTTTCGAATTATGGCGATTTCATAATCATTGAGATAGACTACTTCATTGGTATATTCTATGATTGGGGTAGCATCTGAGGCCAGAAAATATTCGTCTTTTCCAACACCAATGACCAACGGACTTCCTTTGCGCGCTGCAATGAGCAAATTAGGATCATTTTGATCGATAACAACAATGGCATACGCACCTACGATTTTGGTAAGAGCCAAGCGAACAGCTTCTTCGAGGCTACAAGCATTGTTATTTCTGATATCTTCGATAAAATGAATCACCACTTCAGAGTCAGTGTCACTTCTGAACATATGACCCTTATTGATGAGTTCTTGCTTCAAAGAGCTGTAATTTTCTATAATGCCGTTGTGAATTATGGCCAACGACTCGTCTTGAGACAAGTGAGGATGGGCATTTTTATCATTGGGCTCACCGTGTGTGGCCCATCTTGTATGGCCGATTCCTGTAGAACCTGATATATTTTTGCCAGTGGTAAAATGTTCCAAATCAGCCACTTTACCTTGTTTTTTGTAAAGCTTAAGACCGTTTTGATCAGCCAGCGCTATACCTGAGCTGTCGTAGCCCCTGTATTCCAGTCTTTTCAATCCTTTTAGAATAATGTCGAACGCTTGGCGCTCGCCAAGATAGGCAACGATTCCACACATGGTTGTAAGTGTTTTAAAAAATTACTGCAACTCAGAATAATAAATATTCAGATAGATTTGGTCTTTATTGAAAACTGTCTGGTGTACATTGATCACAGAATTGTATAGACTTGGCTGTCCGAGTAAAACCTGATAATCTTCAATATTGCCATTGGCAATTTGCTGGAAATACTGGGTCATATCGCCAATATAATGGCCTGAATTTACATCTTTATCTTTAACAAAGGTCAATTGACCAGCCACACCGTAAAGTATTTTGTCCTTGTTGGCATCGTAAACTTCGATAAATTTATGCTGATCATTGGCCATATAAATATCCAGCTGAGACAGGGGAAGAAGATTGTCGTCAAACGGCTCCACCGGGATAATTATTTCTGCCTTGTTGACCACCAAACGCCCGATAGTATCCAAAAAATCGACATATGGTTTTAAATCCAGTTCGGTAAAAACCCCGGTACTACTTTGCGAATAGCTTTTGTCCAATTGAAATGGGG
Source organism: Cyclobacteriaceae bacterium (assembly GCA_012033595.1). GTDB lineage: Bacteria > Bacteroidota > Bacteroidia > Cytophagales > Cyclobacteriaceae > JAAUQL01. Next base: position 13,819 of record JAAUQL010000113.1, read on the forward strand.
TATAAAAGCTATTTACTGCCTGAAGTGGCGTGCCCGATTTGTCCAATGTTATTTGATTGTAATATCTGGTAATATCATCTCCATCAGCGTCATAACCTTCCAACTCATAATCAAAAAAGGTGTTTTTATTTGCATTGTGAATATACATTCTTACAAAGGTAGTGTTGCTTTCTGCATGGATGCCCATAACTAAATCATTGGCTTCATCTGACACAAACGCAAACCCATTGAAAAATTTCCTAAACTCCGCATCGCTGTAATACGTGAGGGTATCGGTAACAGCCCGGTCAAACAACTTTTGCCCCAGGGCATCTGATAGTCTGGTTCGAAAAACAGTATCGACTCTGGTTGAATCAAATTTGGAAACATCAATATTAAATTCTCCGACCGGATCCTCAACATAGGCGGTGCTGTTTTTTGTGAGGTAAACAGAATCGAGCTCAATTTCTTCTGACAGTTCGTGTATCCGAATTTTTTGGTTCCATTATAATTGGTACCATACAGATAATCCACCTTAATATTCATCACCAGACTATCAAACACAAAGGCAGAGTCGGCAGGTTGAAAACCTGTCAAACTGAGGTACAAGCTGCTGAAACCTGTGGCAGATAACTTCCCAAAATCTGGAGTATAGTATGATCCTGTTAGCAACCTGCCATCAGATATTTTTGCTTGAAAGCTATTGGGCCTTCGTGGCTCACGATTTATTCTGGTAGAATTATCCGACAACACGTCTTCATGTTGAACGACATGGGAGGGCAGAAATAATTCCTGATATTTAGCCACAAAAGCCCCATTTTCAGGATTTAAATTAATACCTATCTCACTTGGCTCTTCACACGCAAAAGTAAAAAAGGCCAATCCTAAGATCAGCCCCATTTTATTAACCCACGAGGTCATTGTACAAATTATAATATGACTCCTCGAAATTTTCGTCTTTTTCAATTGTATTGATTAATGCTTCTTCCTTTTTTTCAAACGATGCAAACACTGCATTCAGTCCATTCTTAAACTCATTTTCTGATTTGATGGTTGCATCGGCATATTCGATACCCAACTTGATGAACCCTTCATAATCTGTGGTCTCCAATGAACCGAGCATCTCATCTTCGATATCCATCATCTTCACTTTTTGCAACAAATCCACTCCAAACTTATGTTCGAAAGGATTATCGTACACCGTGAATACAGTTTTTGCATGCTGGAATATCGGATCATTTTTATACGTTGTTTTCAGGTACATAGGTATGAGGCTGGTCATCCAGTCATTGCAATGTACAATATCTGGCGACCATCCAAGTTTTTTGACTGTTTCCAATACGCCTTTGCAAAAGAAAATCGCTCTTTCATCATTGTCTTCATAAAAGCGGTTTTCCTTATCGTGAAAAACACTCTTTCTATGGAAATAATCTTCATTGTCGATAAAATAAACCTGCAATTTTGCATTGGGGATGGAAGCCACTTTAATAATAAGCGGTTTTTCTTCATCTCCCACTGAAATATTGATGCCAGACAATCTAACCACTTCGTGTAATCGGTTCCTTCTTTCATTGATCAGACCGAAACGTGGAACTAAAATCCTGATCTCCATTCCACGCTCTTGCATTGCTTGGGGCAGTTTTCTGACTAATTCGGCAACTTCGGAAGTTTGGAGGAATGGATTGATTTCACTTGCAACATAAAGAATACGAAACTTTGACATAACTATGTTAGCTTATTTTCAATTTTGTTGACAAAAATACGAAATATTCCCCACATCTCAATAGTTATTAAAAAAGAAACAGTAGATTTGCAGCCTTTTTTACACCAGTATTTATGGAGGTTTTCGCGAAATCCAAGGCCTGAGGCACTTTTTGAGCGCTTATAAACAGCAAAGAAAATCGATTGGATTTGTACCCACAATGGGTGCTTT
>JAAUQL010000114.1 GCA_012033595.1 Cyclobacteriaceae bacterium
CATACATCACTACAATCGACTTTCTAAACACAAAACCCCGATTCCAGCACGCAGTACATGATTTGTACAAGAAAATATCTTAAAATTTGTGTTTTCGATGCCCTTCCGGTGCAAGTTGGGTTAAACAAAATTCAATCTGCGGAGTCAGCGGTACATAACCGCCGCTTCGCAGATTTTTTTGTTCCTATTCGTTATAGTACGCGTGCCACCAGCAATCGCATGCTTGTGAACGTTTACCATCACAAAGTTGCGCCTCACACATTTTTTCAATTTTGGAAATGTGAAAAAATTGACTGTGACTCCAGTGTGGTAAAAATGGATTGTCCGAAATAAGACTAAACATGCTTGTGCCTACACTAGTAATGAGAAAAACAAGCCGTGAATCAAACTGCTACTTGCCTGCCTCGTTTCGATAGGCGCCAGAAAGGGGCGAAATGAAGTTGCGCCTGCGAAAATAGCTGGCTTATTGGAATCAATCCGTCTAAGCTCCCTTATTAAGGGGGAATGGCGCTTCTGATTTTTTCGGCTTTATCGATCAAATGGATTTGCCTCTTTATTCGCGCGTTTCAAACCGGCACTTTCCAGAAATGTCGCCTACTGGCCAATTCCCCTTTACCAAAGGGGGATTGGGGGGATTCGGCTAAAAAGATCATTGCTGAATGATAGAAATTGCCACGTCGCTATGCTGCGCAAACGCTCTTACCGATGACGGTGAAGTGCGGGAGTTTATGCCAAATCCACTAATTGGGGTTTGCTGTATTACTTTTTTTTGGCTTTCTGCCCCCGCCTTTGCCACCCTTGCCCCCTTTGGAAAATTTGGGTCTTCCACCACCGAGTTTCCAATCGGGCCCTTCGCCCAGCGCTTCGGGCAGTCGCATACGGGTCACTTTGCGCTCAATTAGTTTTTCTATGCGGTCAAATTTGTACATATCGTCTTCATTCACCAGCGTTAAAGCCACGCCCTTGGTGTCGGCTCGAGCGGTACGACCAATGCGGTGTACATAGTCTTCGGCATCTCCTGGCACATCGTAGTTGATCACAAAATTGATGTCTTTGATGTCTATACCCCTGCTGAGCACATCTGTAGCTACGAGCACACGGGTTTTTTTCGATCTAAATCTCAGCAATACTTCTTCACGTTCGTTTTGTTCCAGATCAGAAGATATGCCTTCAACTTGGTAGTCCCTGGATTTAAGTCCACGGACAATTTCATTTACTTTTTTCTTGGTGGAAGTAAAAACCAGGATTGATTTTATTTCCGGTTTCTTAGCGATCAACGAATTGATCAATGGAGTTTTTTGCGAATCGTAAGTAAGCGCCACGGCCTGAAGCACCCCTGCGGCAGGTTTAGAAATAGAAATGCTTATTTCCACCGGATCGATCAAAATTTTCTTGGCCAGTTCGCGGATTTTGCCTGGCATGGTAGCGCTAAACATCAGTGTTTGTCGCTTTTTGGGAAGATAGGTCATGATTTTCTGGATATCTTCGTTGAAGCCCATGTCGAGCATTCTGTCTGCTTCATCCAGTATCAAATGCTCCAGGTGTCTAAAATCAACATAGCCCATGTTGAGGTGCGAAATTAATTTGCCGGGGGTGGCTACGATAATTTCTGCTCCTTTGGTAAGCGCCTTTTTTTGGGTTTCCCAGTCCTGGCCCTCCCCTCCTCCATACACAGGCAGCGAGGTCACATGCGTGAAATACGAAAATCCTTCGATTTGCTGGTCGATCTGGATGGCCAATTCACGTGTAGGCACGATAATAAGCGTATTAAGCTGATCGTGCTTGTCGGTAAGTTTGTGCAATATAGGCAATAAAAAAGCGGCAGTTTTGCCGGTTCCGGTCTGGGCGCTGGCGATGAGGTCTTTGCCATCCATGATCACCGGAATGGCCTGTTCTTGTATCGGTGTGGCTTCATCAAATCCCATGTAAGACAAGGCTTCCATGAGGTGTTCATTCATTTTAAAATCTTCGAATTTCATAGTATTATTCTTCCCTTCAGCTCTGATTTTTGCTTAATCCGCAAAGCTATTCATAATATTTGTGATATGATTCGTTAAGAGCGAATATTTGGTGGCAGACATCGGCCTGTCATACCTACCTTCTGCTTGCCATCCCGGTTCTGATGCCTTTGGGCAATCGCTTTTTCTGCAAAGTATGGAATAGGCTGGTTGTACTGGCGATTCCGAAAAAACCGCAAAAAACAAAAGCTGCCCGAAAAGAAACCGGACAGCTTTTGCATTTAGTGCAATGTCGATCGACCAAGTACTATTTGCCTTGTTTGCTTTTGAGCCAGGCCTTGGCCTCATCCACACTTTTGAAAGACCCGATTTCCAGCAGATTCGCTATCCGCATATTTAGTTCTTTGGAACTCAAAGAAGCAAATGCACTGGCGGAGAGCACATGTGCATAGTACTTTACACCTTTTTCTATGGCATTGGGGATCAAATAGCTTTCGATCCAGCTCAAGGCATTGGTCCAGGGGCCGGTCGACTTGCTGTCGTCATTGAGAAAATAAGGACATTTGGTCTTATCTACCAATTTGATGTAGCTCTCTCCCCAACTTTTTATGGCGTCCAGGTTTGCAAACCCGTCCCATTTGGCATAAATCCAGTTTTCGTTGACATCAAAATCCATCTCGCAAATAGACCTTCCCATGTCGTTTTTTGTGATAATTTTACTCATAGCTTTTAAATGTTTGTTAATTAAGTAGTTATTGAATTGGTTTATACTAAATCGTTAAAAAAATGCACCTTAATAGAATTTGCCACACATAGCCATATACGTATAGCACTATAAAAAAAACATCTTATGGTCATTTGAAAATTATCACCCGACCCCTCACTCATCAATGGCACAAAAGCAATCAATGGCATATCAAAAAAAAATTCATTCCGCGCTTGATGCTATAAATATTGCGACAATTGTTTATTTTTAAAAATCGTTATCCCACGCCTATCTATAGTTGAGTGTAATTTTTTTGTACACTCTTAGTTTTTCTAATGGTTTTCTGGCAAAAGACCTCTAGACAGCGCTTTAATTAATTTTTTTTATAACCAAACTAATTAGGTAAAATGGATGACTCAATGAAAAACCCCAACAGTGCTGTGCTTACGGCACAAGACAACAAGCCTTTTATTGACAAGAGGCTGTACCATTTGTTTGAAAACAACAAACTGGATTATTTGATATTTGACCAATCTGACCATGGTGAAATAGATGCCGACAAATACACCTTGTACAACCTGACCGCCGATAAGCGTATTGAAAATACCCTTTTTGAAAACCGGCTGGACATGATGGACAGTTGGCTGCGTGATATGAACGCAAAGAAACATGGCCTGTATGCACGGGAATCGCTCTCCGGGTGCAAAGCAGTGCTCATGGTTCGTGATCCGTTCGACGGCAGCATACGCGAAATGCTGAACATGGCCTCCAACGACTACCTCAACCTGACCCAGCACCCAAGGATTGCAGAAAAAGTGTACGAATACACCAAATTGTATGGTGGGGGTTCGGGCGGGGCACCTATGCTCAACGGCACTTCGTCGGTGACCAAAATGCTCGAAAACAAAATAGCATCGATTAAAGGCTGTGAATCTGCTATTGTATTCAGCTCCGGATATGGTGCAAATATTGGCGCCATCACTTCGTTGCTGGGCAAGAATGACCTGGCCTTATACGATATGTACGCTCATGCTTCTTTGATTGATGGCAGCCACAAGGGCACACCCAAATTCTTCAAACACAACGATCCTGAATCGCTGAAGGGTGTGCTCGATGCCCTGGGCGATACATTCCTCAACAAAATTGTGATAGTGGATGGCGTGTACTCCATGGATGGCGACATTGCCAAACTTGATGAAATCATCGATATCGCCCATTTTATGGTGCCTGGGTGTTGGTAGATGAAGCTCACGCCACCGGAGTGCTAGGCGCAAATGGCCATGGCACCATGGAGCATTATGGGCTTACCGGCAAAGCCGATATTGTGACCGGTACCTTCAGCAAGGCTGTAGGAGCTATTGGTGGCTATGTGTGCGGTTCCAAAAAGCTGACTCAGTATATCCAGTATTCGAGCCGACCCTATATATTTTCCACAGCGCCTTTCATTCCCTCTATGGTGGCAGCCCATGAGGCATTGAACATTATAGAAGAAGAACCAGCGATTAGGGCGAAATTATGGGAAAATATTACTTACACCAGAAATAGGTTGAAATCGGCAGGGTTTAATATTGGCGATTCCGAAACCTCCATCTTGCCCATCATCATTGGCAATGATTACAAGGTGAAAGAAATGGCCTATCGCCTGCATGAAGCAAATATCTATGTAAACCCAGTGCCCTACCCTGCCGTACCGCGTAAGCAGACAAGGGTTAAACTGACTGTTTCGGCAGAATTCAGCGTACAGCAGCTTGACTATGCTCTTTCGCAAATAGAACTCATCGGCAGGCAGTTGGAGATCATCAACTAACTTCTAATTGAAATCACTCCTTCAGGGCAGAGAAAGCCCTGAAGGTTTTATAATCCATAATGAAACTTGTCGAGCAGATTCATCGACCACATTGGATTCGGGATTTCAATCCCTCCTCACCCCAGCCTCATTCAAAGACCAATCATAATCCATAAAACTGATTTCTACACCGTCAGCAACAGGAACTTCAGCAAACAGATTCAAATACTCCCTCAAACTGCGGTTGTTGCTTATAAAGTCTCCCTTGAACCATCTGAATATCCGCGAAATCTCAGCTTTGTCTGCGCGGATGTCGTTTTTGCTATGATCATTGATAAAGGCAATGGCCTGGGCTTGTAGCTGCTTTTCCAGCTTATCGCCAGTGTAGGCTTCTCTACGCAAAGCCGGGCATGAAATACTCGCACAGTTGATGGCAAAATGGATTCGGGGCTCAACAAACTTTTTCCTCAGAATGTCGTGTTCAATGTTGTTGAGATCGAGTTTTGTGCCGTTGATTTCTATGAATTTGATGTCCCAAGGCGTATTGACAAATGGTATCTGAACCGACGAACCAATGTCCTTAATGCTCGGCACCGGATAGTGGTCCATGACCAGTTTAATGGTGAAAGCATTGTAGGCGTTGATCCAATACGCGATTTGATCGCTTTCTGACCAGCTTTTTTCATTTGGGGCATTAGCCACCAACTGTGCCAGATAGGCATTTAATGCAGTGCTGTCTTTGGCAAAGCCCCGGTAATCTACCAACCCATGCTCTTGTACATGTTTTTGCAGCAGTGTGCTCCATCGCTGGTGATCCATCGGTTCGGTGCCTGGCTGTGAGGGTGCACCGCCTGTACATTGTTGCATAAAAAAAAGTATCGCCAGCAGCAACAAGTGAGCGCGTGTCATGTCAGTTTAGCTTTTTTACGGATAGACTTTTCCTTTTTGGCCAGGTGAAGACTGTACTTCATCAGTGGGGCAGAGATCAATATCGACACGATCACCATAATGACAATGGCCACAAAGACTTCTTCGGTAATCAGACCGCTGTTTAGGGCGATGGTACCCAAAATCACCTCCAAGGTACCATGGGTGTTCATGCCAAAACCCACAGCCAGCGAGGTATATTTTCTAAGTCCTCCAAGTCGCGCACCTATGTAGGCACCCGTCAGCTTGCTGGTAAGTGCCAGTATGATTAGTGCCGACACAATTACAATATTAAAATTAGTTACAAAGTTGACATACAGCCCGATGGACACAAAAAACAATGGCCCGAATATATTATTGATAAACTGGTGTACAATTTCTTTGGCACGCTCGCTCATGTGTTGCGAATCGCCCAGAGCGACTCCAATGATGAATGCTCCAAATATGGAATGAATGCCGATATACTCTGTAAATGCTGCTGCCAAAAAACACAACACCATGGCGACAGACAGCAAGCCCCCCGGCCAGGCAAAGCTACGGTTGACCCAGGGGAGTGTACGGTTGATGAGCGACTTGCCCAACGTAAGCATCACAATGGTGAAGAGCAAGGTAGCAATTATGGTCTGTGGCACGGTCATGGAGCCGGAGCTTTCGCCCATCATGCTGAGGATAATGGAAAATATGATCCAGCCCAATATATCGATGATCATGGCCGATGCGATAATGACCATCCCCATTTTGGTTTTGAAAATATTCAGATCCATAAGCACCCTGGCTATTACCGGCAAGGCAGTAATGGACAACGTGGTGCCTATAAAAAGCGAAAATACCAGTTTGTCATTGGCCGATTGAAGGCTAAAAAGCCCGGGAAAATAATAAGAAACCACAAAACCCGTCACCAGCGGTATAATGAGTGCAAACAAGCTGGTGTACAGTGCCTTTTTGCCCTGCTGCCATACCAGGTCGAGTTCTACTTCCATACCGGCAATAAAAAGCAGCAGCACCACCGACACACTGATAATGCCCTCCAGCACGATACCTGAGTTTCCGCTTAGCGGAAAGAGCAATTCGTACATGTCCATGTTGATGGTGCCCAGGATAGATGGCCCCAGGATAACGCCGGCAATGATCTCTCCTACCACCATGGGCTGCCCTAGTTTTCTGGCCAATTCACCAAAGAGTCTGGCAGCAAGAATCATTACGCCGAGTTGGATCAATAAATTTACAATCTCCGTATGATCGAGGTTGCCCATATGATATTATGATTTGTCGATAAGTAAATTTGACGGCAGGTCTTCCATGATCAATTCCATATAGTGGGGAAACAAGCGGTCAAAAAAGTTGAGTTTGTGTGTAGGGCTTGAAACGATGAGCAGGTCGGCTTTAACCCTTTCGGTGAATTTGCGCAGCTCGAAACCAGATTTGCCCGAGGCCACCTTCACATTTACTTTCAACCCTTTGGTATCGATATCACTCAGTATTTTATTAATCTCTTCTATCTCCTGACCTACGATTTCACGCCGGGTTTCTTCCTGTTGTTGTTCGCTTTCTTCTTCGCCCGACAGTGCCATACTCAAACCAAATAATTTGATGCCCTTGAAAATATGCACCTGCGTGGCCTTTTCCATTTTGGCAAAGGTAATCCCCCGGGTTATGATGTTCACATTGCTAATGCCCTCGGTGCCATTGATGACAATGCGCTTGAGCGGCTTGGACGGCACGGCCGGATTGATGAGCATCAGGATACTGCACTCGCTGTTTCTGATGAGCTTGCGGGCAATAGAGCCAAAATAGAACTTCACAATGGTTTCGCGTTGTAGCGCGCCGGCCACCAACAAGTCAATTTTTTCTTTTTTACTTACAGAAAGTATCTGATTGGCCGCATTGCCCATTTCCCATACAAACTTGACCTTCTCTATATTCACATCGGCGGCCTGCACCAGTTCTTCCAGATAGGTTTTTTCATCCGGTTTCACTTCTCCTATATGAATGAGCACCAGCGAGGCATCAAAAAGTTTTTGAAGTCGCGCCGACTCGCCTATGATCGCCTCACACCTGGGCGAAAATGCTACCGCAACACCAATTTTTTTGTACATAAAGTTTTGCAATTAAAACAGTGATAAGCTTTGTCGAAAAAAGGCAATATTGACCATATAACAAAATAAACTTTGAATAGCCTTGACTATGCAGGCTAAATGTAACCTGCCGGCTGAGCCAATTGCGGTATCAGGTCAGCGTTTTGGTTTTTTTCTCATTCAAAAACAGCTTCATAAAAGGTCCGCTGGTAATGCTCGTGATCAGGGCCATAATGACCAGGGCGACAAAAACCTCGGCATTGATGAGCCCGACGTTGAGCGCAATCAAGCCCAGGATAATCTCCATGGCTCCGCGGGCATTCATTCCAAAGCCTATGGCTAGCGATTGTCGCTTGGTAAATCCGCCAAAATATGCTCCCAAACCCGCTCCCAGTATTTTGCCTGAGAAGGCCAGCACCAATACAATAAGCACAATCCACAAGTTGAAATTTTCGATAAAGTTGACATGCAGCCCTATTGAAACAAAAAACAAAGGACTGAATATATTATTGATAAACTGATGTATGATCTCTTTGGCCTTATCGGAAAAATGCTCTGAATCACCAAAGGCCACCCCAACAATGAATGCCCCAAAAATGGCATGGATCCCAATGCGCTCGGTAATGGCAGCCCCAAGAAAACACAAGGCTATGGTAACGGTGATGATGCCTCCCGGCCACGCCAGGTGCTTGTTGATCCAGGGCAGCAGCCTGTTGAGCATTGCCTTGCCCAGGGTGAGCATGAATATGGCAAAGCCCAACGTGAGTCCGATAGTCTGCCACAAGCCCAAAGCTTCATCGCCCTGTCCCATCATGCTGAGCACCAGAGTAAAAATGAGCCAGCCGTTCAGGTCGTTGATCATGGCTGAGGAAATAATCAGCATGCCAAATTTACTGCGCAACAGGTTCATATCCATGAGGATGCGGGCTATCACGGGCAAGGCCGTAATACTCAAAGAGGTGCCCATAAACATAGCAAAAAGCAAGGTTTTGTCCGGTTCGCCAAAATCGAAAGTATCGGCAAAAACATAAGGTATCGCAAAACCAAAAGCAAATGGAAGCACCAGGCCGAGTGTGCTGGTAAGAAACGCCTGCTTGCGCTGCTGTATCACCATGCTGAGCTCAACTTCCAAACCGGCGATAAATAGCAGCAAGACCACCGCTACATGCACAAATCCATCGAGAATGAGCGCCGAATCGCCTTCCTTGGGAAAAAGCCACTCAAAAGCCCCCGGACTTATCATACCAAATACTGTTTGCCCAAGCAATATGCCGGCTACGATTTCGCCGACCAGGGGCGGTAGGTTGACCCGGCGTGCCACCTCGGCCATCAGCCTGCCGACAATGAGCAGGATGAACAACTGGATCAACAGGTTAAAAATCTCTACGTGGTTCATCGCTCGTTTGCTTGTTTGTGTTTGATCAGTAGCAAGTTGCAAGGAATATCTTCAATGATATATTCCAGCTTATTGGTGAACAATCGGTCTATAATATCCAGTTTCTTCTTTACGGCGCCCATCACCAGCAAGTCGGCTTTCACCTGCCTGGCAAACTTGCGCAGCTCAAATCCCGACTTGCCTGAGATGATTTTGATGTTGGTTCGGGTTGCCCCCATATCAAATTCATCCAAAACCTTCTCCACCTTTTTTATTTCTTTATAAATCAGGTTTTTGCGCAGCACAGAAGTCTCCTCAATCGAATATTCAGACATCACAGACATGGTGAGTCCGTATAATTTGATCTCTTTGACAAAATGAATGATGCGCGGCTTTTGCAAGACTGCCATTGCAAGGCCACTCCTGATCACCTCAGCCCTAAGCGGGTCTTCGTCCACATCCACAACCATATCCTGGATTTTTCGCCCTTTTTCCGAAGGTTCGGTCAATATCAGTATAGAGCATGGCGCTTTGCGCAATATTTTTCTGGCTATAGAGCCAATGTAGTAGTCTATCAGGTTTTCGTGCTTCAGGGCACCGGCGATCAGCAAATCGACATTTTCTTTTTTGCACGTTTTAATGATGGTTTTGGCGGCTTTGCCCTGCCTCCATATGATCGTAACTTCCGCAGGCTTCAGATGGTAGCGTTGAAGTAACTCCATAAAACCTTCCTCCTTTTCCGGATTTTTAATGCCCACGTGTATCAGCACCAGCTCAGCTTTGAAAGCATGCTTCAAACGAACAGCCTCTGCCATCAGGGCATTGAATGTAGGTGAAAAGGCCAGGGCAAGTCCAATCTTACGATACATGTGCTTGGAAAGTTTATTTGAAATTGGATAAACGGAAAATCGCCTGAATTGGATAGGCTCTTTCGCAGTTTTATCCAGGGACGCCCCCACCTCAGGACGCAGACTTTGCCGACCTTTGATTTGCCACCAAAAAACCTTTGTATATCTTTGCGGCAATTATTTTTTGTGAAATTATGAACGAACAGGATTTTGGAATAAAGGAAATCATCTCACATGCCAAGGAGTATGGGTTTGTGTTTCCATCAAGTGAAATATATGATGGCTTGCAGGCAGTGTACGACTATGGCCCATACGGCGTAGAGCTCAAAAATAACCTTAAAAACCTGTGGTGGCAGGCTATGGTCAAGCTCAACGAAAATGTGGTGGGTCTGGATGCCGCCATATTTATGCACCCACTTACGTGGAAAGCCTCCGGTCACGTAGATGGTTTCAATGATCCGATGATCGACAACAAAGACTCCAAAAAACGGTACCGTGCCGATGTGCTGCTCGAAGACAAAGCCGCTGCCCTGGCCATAGAGGGCAAGCAAACTGAGGCAGATGCCCTGTTGGCCGAAATGGGCAAATTACTCAGCGCCGAAGACTTGTCGGGTGTGCGCCAACTCATCATCGATAGCGGTATTGTGTGCCCCATTTCCGGCACCGGCAACTGGACAGAGGTGCGCCAGTTCAACCTGATGTTCTCCACCCAGATCGGTTCGGTGGCAGACGATGCCAGCAACATTTACCTGAGACCCGAAACCGCCCAGGGTATTTTTGTCAACTTCCTCAATGTGCAAAAGACCGCCCGGATGAAAGTGCCCTTTGGTGTGGCGCAGATCGGCAAGGCCTTCAGGAACGAAATCGTTGCCCGTCAGTTTATTTTTCGCATGCGCGAATTTGAACAGATGGAAATGCAGTTTTTTATCCGCCCGGGCGAAGAGATGAAATGGTACGAGCACTGGAAGCAGGTACGCCTCAAGTGGCACAAAGCCCTGGGAATACCAGCAGAAAACCTCCGTTTTCACGACCATGACAAACTCGCCCACTATGCCAATGCTGCCGTAGATGTGGAATTCAAGTTTCCTTTCGGATTCAAAGAGGTGGAAGGCATCCATTCGCGCACAGATTTTGACCTGGGCAACCACCAGGAATTATCGCGAAAGAAAATGCAATATTTCGATCCGGAGATCAACAAAAATTACGTGCCATATGTCATCGAAACTTCTGCCGGTGCAGACAGGCTCTTCTTTATGCTGCTCTGCAATGGCTACAAGCAGGTAACGGTTGGTGAAGGCGACAACGAAAAGCAACGTACCTTCCTCCAATTTCATCCGGCATTGGCACCCGTAAAGGCCGCAATATTGCCCCTGGTAAAAAAGGACGGATTGCCGGAAATAGGCCGGAAAATATTCGATGATCTCAAATTCGACTTCAACCTCATCTACGAAGATTCGCAGTCTATCGGCAAGCGTTACACCCGCCAAGACCTCATCGGCACACCATTTTGCATCGCCATAGATCACCAGACCAAAGAAGACGAGACAGTGACTATACGCCATCGCGATACTACCGAACAGGAACGTGTAAAAATCTCTGCCCTCAAAAGTATGATCGAAAAAGAAGTTTCTGTCAAGAATATCTTCAACGAGTTGGTGTAGTATGTTGGCCTTCGAGGCATAAATCCCTCGAAGGCCATTATTTTTTAGAAAAAATCCAGCATGGCGATCGGATATTTACTCTTGTTGTTGCTTGCCATTTACATTTTGTACAATGTATTTTCGTCATTTAGCGCCATAGTCAGGTGGTACTTTGGAGATTATATCAATACAGTGCTGCTGCTGCGCAATATCGATCAGGCCTATAAAACCCCGCTTCAAAAGTACCATAGCTATTACCAAAGGCTCAAACCTTCCGATAAGGAAATCTTTGAAAAACGCGTGCAGAAATTCATTGGGCAAAAACAATTCATAGCCCGGGGCGGCCTGCCTATGGTCACCGACGAAATGAAATCGCTCATTGCGGGTGCCGCTGTGCAACTCACCTTTGGCCATCCTGCTATTTATTTGTCACATTTCAAAAAGATTTTGATCTATCCAGACGATTATTATTCCGCCATATCGAAGCAATACCACCAGGGAGAGGTAAATGCCGGCGGAATCATTGTGCTTTCCTGGAAAAACTTCGTGAAAGGCTATATCGACGACAACGACGGTCGAAATCTCGGCTTACACGAAATGGCCCACGCACTCAGGCTCGAAAATGCCATTCGAAACGAAGAATATGGTTTTCTGGATCAAAAAACCTTGGCCTGCTGGACGGGATTATGCTATGATGAGATCGAACAGATGAATAGTGGAAACGTTGGATTTTTGAGGGATTATGCCGCGACCAACAGTCAGGAATTTTTTGCAGTAGCAGTCGAACTATTTTTCGAAAAGTCAAAAGAATTCAGGGACTGGCACCCCCAAATGTACGCCACCCTGGCAAAAATGCTCAATCAAGATCCTTTGGTGGTTTCTCACGCTTAAGGCTTATAGCTTGAAGCTATTGGCTGGCCATTCAGCTTGCAACTTACCTCAAACAAATGACTGTCGATCCGGAAGCTCTTGCTATCCTTACCCCATTCTATTTGATAAATCTCTTTAATTGAGCTAAAATTGCAGTAAATCCAACGCTTTGAAAAAGACGATCGCCATACTTTTTGTCCTGATTATACTAGCTGCAGGGGCTTTTTATTATTTCAGAATCCAACAGCGCAAACACCTCGATATCTGGAAGGTGGTACCATCAAGCGCCATCATCGCCTACGAGAACAATAGTTTGGTGGAAGATTGGAACACCATAGTTGACAAGTCGATCTGGAAGACGCTTCGCAAAATGCCCTATTTCCATGCCTGGGAACAGAATCTGGCCAATGCAGACAGTATTTCGGGCAAAGACGGCACCCTCGACAAACTGTTTCGCAACCGGGCCTTTATCATATCGGCACATATCACCTCAGCCAAAGAATTTGATTTTCTCTTCAGCCTCGATCTGAACGACCCGCCCGGCAAATCGACCTTCTCCAAACTGATCGACAGCATGCTCGGCAATCATTCGCTGTCTTCGAAATCGCGCAATTACCAGGGATTGGAGCTAAATGAGCTGGTAGATAAAACCAGCAAAAGCACCTTCACATATTTTATTCATGAAAATATAGTAGTAGGCAGTTTTACGCCCTTTTTAGTGGAGGATGTAGTCCGCAACGTGAGCGAAGGCTATAATGACACGTTCAAATCTCAAATCCCCGCGCTAGAGGCTATTTCTAAACTGGAAAATGATGAGGGAAATATTTATATAGATTTTGCCAAACTGCCGGATCTTATCTCCGGATTTGTGAACTCGGATAGTAAAGGCACCGTCGGTATGGATCATTTCTCCGGCGACACCTATTTGGATATAAAAATGACAGACCATGAACTGCTGCTCAACGGGGTGAGCACAGTCGATCTTACCTCAAGTCGTAGCTATATCGGCACCTTCCGAAATCAAAACCCCACCCGCATACGAGTCACCGACCTCTTGCCCAATGCCACAGCCCTGCTGTACCATGTCACATTTAGCGACTTTGAAGAGTGGCAAAACCAATTGACCAGGTATTGGTCTGCGGTAGATACGGCACAGTTTCGCAAATCACAGGATTTTATCGACCGGTATGACATGAAACTCGACTGGGTAGGTCATGAAGCCGCCAATGCCGTTTTGGAAACACACAACAGAGAAAACCCCGACCAATTGGTTTTTGTGGCCATAGAAGACAAAAACCTCGCCTTTGAGGAAATGCACCGATTTGCCAATAAATTGAGCACTGAGATGGGAGATTCAGTATATATCGAACTCTATAACGACCAGCCCATCGTACAGCTCCCCTTCCGGGAATTCCCGGCCATGCTAGTGGGCAATTATTTTGAGGGCTTTGAAAATTCGTATGCAACCATTTTTGACAACTATCTGGTGGTGGGCAATTCTATGCAGGTAGTAAAACAGTTTTACAGCGACTTGGAAAACGAGAACAATTGGGGCAAGTCCGTCAGACAAAGCAATTTTCTGGAAAACACCCTTAGCGAGGCAAGTTTTAGTCTTATGATCAATACTTCTCTGGCTTGGCCGATGCTCATGCGCAAGCTGAATGATAAATGGGGCGGAGTGTTCAAAAATTATGAAGAGCCGCTCAAGTCATTTGATATGATGGCTCTGCAGGTGAGCAACCTCGATCAGCGATTCTATACCAGTGTGGCCATAGGGCATCAGGAACAAATAGCCGCTGCGCCCAAGTCGGCCAGGCTAAGCAAAACCCAGAGCATCTATACGCTATCGCCGATTGTCACCAAGCCTTTTATTGTCAAAAACCACAATAACAATAAGTTTGAAGTGCTGGTGCAGGATTCACTGAATATATTATATCAAATATCTAACGAAGGCGAGATCCTTTGGGGAGATAGCCTGCGGCAAAGAATCGTTTCGAACATAGACCAGGTAGATTATTTCAAAAACAGCAAATTACAATATTTATTTGCCACCAACAGTCAGATTCACCTGCTCGACCGCAATGGCGACTATTTGGAAAACTACCCGCTAAAAATGAAAAAAGGGATTGAATTGCAGCACCTATCGGTCATCGACTACGACAACTCCAAGCGCTACCGTTGGCTGGCAGCCGATAGCCAGGGCAATATGTATATGTACGATAAGGAAGGTAACAACCTGGAGGGCTGGCAACCAAGGACAATGGATGGCCCCCTGGCCGTAGCCCCGTTCCACTTGCGCGTAAAGGGTGGCGATTGCATTATCGCCTTGCAGACCAATGGCGTACTGAACGTGATGAACAGGCGTGGCGAAATGTTGCCCGGATTTCCTTTCGATTTAAAAGCCCACGGAGTCAAAGACCTGTTTGTGAATATTGGTAACGATTTCAACAGCACCCAACTGGTCACCGTATCAGAAGAGGGTGAGCTGATCGCCATCAATCTGAAGGCCAAACTGGTGCAGCGCGAGCAACTCTACAAGCCAGGCAGCGAGAGCAAATTCTGGCTGGTAAAAGATGCCCTGAATAAGACCTACCTGATCGCACGCCAGGAATACAACAAAATAAGCTTGCTCGACCGCAAGGGCGAACTATTTATGGAGAAAGACCTGATTTCGTCCGGCGATTTGTTTGTGCAGTACTACAACTTTAGCAACGACAACCAAATAATAGTGGTAATAGACCGGGAGCAGGAGTTTGCCTTTGTGTACGACCGCGATTTCGAGCCCATCTCCTTCGAGCCATCGGAATGCAGTCATCCGGTCGGTTTATTGTACCAAAGCCGCCAACAGGAATACCTGTTGTACAAATGCTTCAGGAACAATTTTTCGATCGAGGTTTTTAAATAAGGTTCCAGACATACACCGGGCTGCAATGCAGATTAGCAGGATATGCAAATCTTGTGGATTTTGTGGTTTTGACAGTTCAGCAAAAAGCCTGTTATTGCCATTCCGGCAAGTTCAGGTGGTTGAACCTGATATCGAAAGTATTCTAAAAAATAGTATAAAATGAAATTTAATTTTTTAATTCTACTTTTTTTCCTCATCCAGTTACAAGCATTTTCGCAGCAATCACCTACGGAAGATTACCGACTCATCTCCCCCTATCAGACCGTAATGACGCACATCAAAAACATGAAGTCAGATCATTACCATCCTGAAATTGCCGCCAAAGTATTCAATCCCAAACAGGTATCAGCTGAAGAGGCCGTAGATATGGCGGTACAATTGATGCAAATCTACAAAGGTGCCGGTGTGGTGTTCTCGTTCGAAGATGTCAGCCCCAATCCCAATTACCTCGATTCCCTTTCGGGAAGAAATGTGTACGTACTTCATAACCTGAGTTCGATTTTAAAACAGTGCGATTTGATCCGTTGTGACACTCTCATATTTGATTGTCGGCTTTTTTGGCATGAAGGAATAAGCAATAAGTCCTGAGATCAAATTAGTAATAAAGTTAG
>JAAUQL010000220.1 GCA_012033595.1 Cyclobacteriaceae bacterium
TTAACAGCTGCAGCAATCTCCTGCCCGGTCGATGTGTTCTTATCCTCCACCGTGTTGAACTGCTTCAATAGGCCAAGAACCAAAGCTCTCAATGTAGATATTCTGTAATTTCCATCAGCTGAATGGATTTCTTCCTTTGCAAACTTTGTGCCTTCGACCGACTTTTTGTATTCGTCTACATCTATATCCACAAATCCCTGTACTGAAGTTTCCTTTGGGTGAACCAGGTTGACAATGTCGACAAGCGATATGGTCTTCCCCTTCATCTGGTACTTGGCCAGCTGGTACTTATCAGCATTCTCGATAGCATCCTTGAACCCCTTCTTGAGCGAGTTTGGTATTGGTGCATTCTCGCCATTCTTAGCAAGGTAGCAAGCCAGTATTTCAGTCATGTCATCCAGCCGGTAAACGATACCCCCTGAATTCTTTCCCCTGACCCTCTTGCTGAAGAACCTTTTGGCCAAAGGGTCTCCTGATAGCGAAGGCAACAGGTTGACAGCACCCAAATGGGTCACGGTTCTCTGGCCGAATACCTCCCTGGCATAGACCAAAGCTTGAGCAGCAAACTTCTTGTCCTTCTTAGCAACCTGGTCGATAAGTTCTTTCAGTCGCTTTTCGCGAACTCCTTCGGTTTCGTAAAATGAATTTTGGATACCAGTAGTCAGCAATCCTACTAGTTCTTTTTCTGGTGTTTGTGTGTAGGCCAAACCTCCTTCGTGTGAAACTGCTCTCTGAACAGGAGAAACGGTCTTTGTGTTGTATTTAGACATTTATAATTTACTATTAATTATAGAATAACTAAAGAATAACACCACTTGGTTGGGCCAAGGGAAATTCATTAGAAGTGAATACAAATATACGAAATTAATGAGTAAAAGTAAACCCCTAATTCGTTAAATATCTGTTAAAGTATGTATCTTTTCGAAATATTTGAAAATTAATAGTCAGCGACGCAACTTTGAACTTGCATTCCGTTTGTTAATGTAAATGGCACATTCGAGTCAATCCGATTTTTAGTGCCAGATATGCTATCATCATGGCTGATAGTATTTATTGACTCCCTGCAGACATATTCCGAAGTTCCCCAAACAGTTTTATCATAAACTTCTTCCTCAATAGTTTCTATTTCTTTTCCGAGGTAGTTGTTGTTCTCATCATACTTCTCTACAGTTTTTGTAGTTTTCTTAACCCTTTTTGTTTCTGGGGGGGATGGGGTATAATTATAATCTGGGATATCCCAAGGTGCATGACCTGAATTAAAGTTATTGTATTGCATATCTTGATTTTATTTTGTTTGACCTATCATTGCATATTATCTTTTCTACTTTGCAAACAGGAATATAAGGATAAAAGACAAATCCAGGCTCAAGACTTTTTAATCTGGGATTTAAATAAACTCTGTATATCATTGAATATATTTGATGTATTAGACCCGCATATAATATAGTTTGCCGCTCCATATCGGGAGTTGATCGCAATCTTATTAGCCTCTTTCAAAAAAACCTATCTGTAAATGGCTGGCGGCTATTTAAATAAATCCTATATTTTAAAGACCCTTCGTATCGCATCTTCTAAATTTTTCTTGGGCAAAGCTCCAACCATTCTTTCTGGCTCAGCTCCATCAATAGGAATCAAAACCATATTGGGGATTGAACGAACCCCAAAAGCCGCTGCAGCCTCATATTCTCTATCAACATCTATATTGAAAATTTCTATTTTACCTTCATATTTTTTCTCCAACTCCTCCAGTATAGGGTCCATCATCTTACACGGAGAACACCATTTCGCGGTAAACTTAGCTACAGTTGGTTTTTTATTTAAATATTTGTGAGGGGTTTTATCAAAATCCAATATTTTTTCTTTGAATTCCTCGGTTGTGATTGATTTCATATTAATCTATAATTTTATTTCGATATCTTTTAAAAAAATAAAATCCCCAATTTTTATATTCCTTTAGGGTTTTCAATACGCAGCCTTAATAAATATCTCTTCCCCATAAGTATGATTATAAGGTACACAATCCTCATCTGTATACTAAGATATCCATTCAAAATGGATTTAAAAATATTCTCCGCATAATCTTATGGTTATTTTTGCTGCATCTTCATTTCTTAAAGCTACAAATGCTCCTTTAACCTCATATAGCTTTATACCAAATCCATCTCTTAAAGTTTTAATATAAGAACCTTTTATTATTCCCATTGAATTCAAACGGTGTCTCATAAGGATATCATCCGGCATTTTAACAACCTGACATTCTTTTCCGGTGTCTAATTCTGCTAAACTCATTGAAAATCAACCACATCCACGCCCAGCCAGCCGAACCCCCTTAATCTAATCGAAGTACTTACAACTGATCGGATTAATTCCGACTTTCTGTGGAGCCAACCTTCCATTAGCTCCTCCTTCTCCCTCATCTTTATCCTTTTTCCCCCTTATCCAAATCAGTCATCTTGGCTATCCCATAATCGCTATATCTTTGGGTGCTGGTTATTCTATAGCCTCCAGTAGAAGCAGGCTTAGTTGATAATTCGCTAGGATTAATGATCGGAACTGTTGGAATGGTATTTTCTTCTATCTCTCCAGCCATGGATATTGAATTATAACCACTTCCTATATAGGATACTTGGTGAGTTTCATGCCCTGATGGCGCCATTATTTATACCAGATTTTCTCTAAATCTCTTAATATTCTTCCGTCTAAAGAAAATGCTTCTTTTTCCTCGGGCCTTTCCATATATGAAACTTCCAAATAATTAATTGTATCCTGCCATATGCGAAGCAAATTAAGAGCAATCGCATCATCATTGAAAAAAGCATTAATCATCCCAAATGCTACTGACGGTGCTGCTGCGATTGCTGTCCAATCTTCGAGAAAATCAAGTGCATTGCGAACCTGCTGGGTTTCAGTTAAGCGCTGCTGCTTCTGCAATAACCGGCGGGCAATATCATGTTGGGTTCGGCCACCCATTGTCGCACTACGTTGCGTTGCGTCGAGCAGTGATTGCAACATGCGCTGGGTATTGGTTTCAGCCTGCTCCATTGTCACGGCATCATGGGCTGCCTCAGCTGCCAGAGGATATTCTACAGGTTGACCCCGCAGTGAATACTCGAACTGGTCGAATACATATTGTTTACCCAGGTCAGGTTGCCGCA
>JAAUQL010000221.1 GCA_012033595.1 Cyclobacteriaceae bacterium
ATAAAATCTTGAAAATACAAATCTTTTTGAATTTTTTATAGTAAGACAAAAGTCATGTTAGAAAATATACCATAGCAAGCAGTATCCGAAAATAATCAGGGAAACACAAACCTTTTTTACGATTATTTCGTAAAGAGACAGCTTCTGATAGCAATGGTGAAAAAATAAGGAAAAATATGAAAGTAAATACAAAAAACTCTATTCAAAATAATGTTAGCAATATTTGTAGTTTCTAATGCATCTGCTGGTCCAGGAGGGAAAAGAGTTGATTGTCCGACTAATGTTACTTATCGATGTGTTGACGATAATGAAATTTATGAAGCAAATTGCTCGTTGACTGGCTCATTTATTAGAGGCACCTCAGAAAAAGAAGGTTGGATTACCGAAACTGCCCAGCACTATTTGTGTGGTGAATATACTGCAGAGTCATGCGCTGGAAAGCCCAAGAGAAACTGCACAACAACAAAAGAATATCCAGCTACCTTAGTAGCAGAGTAAAACTTCGTCTTTGCATCTTATTCTTCATGGCCATAGATATTACCAGACTGCTATTGGCACCAATTCTGTGCCTGCTTATTACAAGCAAATCTTTCGCAGAACAGGTTGACCTCAATACTGGTTTGACCAAAAATATAAAGTATTTTGATGAAATTGTATCCGTCAGCTATGAAATGGTTGATGTTACAACATTTCCAGAGAAAGTTGGGGCTGACGATCTTCATAGAAAATTAAACTATTCAGAAGCGGGAAATAAATTTATGTTTCACTTCACTCAGAAGTGGAAGGGATCGTCTGATGTAGTTGCGCAAGGCGCTTACAATGGAGAACATTTTCAGGTGTTAAATGGGGCTCACTTATACATAAAGACAGGTAGGCCTGAATTGCTTCCCGCCTTGTTTGGCACCAATCATTTTTTTTCACCATTTGATTTTTTAAGAGTAGCTGTCGCGAAGCCAGAAGAACCTTTAGAGGCAACTTTTACTCTTTTTGACTACAAAGTGAAATCGAATTGGAAAGTGCTTTCTGAAAAGATGTCTAAGAAAAAAGAAGATCGATTTTTTTTGGATAAAAAAGGTGCAATCTTTACATTTGAGGGACTTCATTTTGGAAAAGCTGTAATTGTCGAAGTTTTACTTGACCCTCAGCAAGACTATTTTCCTGTGGCCTGGAAAAGATACCAAAAGGCACGACCTAAGCATGGCGATACGTATGAGTTGCTAAAAATGAGTCAATATAAAAATAAATCTTCTATTATAAATTATGCCTCAAAAATGAGGCTTTCTCAGTATTGTGGTGAAGATGTTCCGTGTGCAGTTTCAACGGTAGAATTGCTTAGTGTTTCTATAAACGAGAAATCCGAAAACGAATTCGAAGATCCTTATACAATTGATATTGATAAAGCCACTACTATATTCGACGCCGATCATAATAAAATTATTCCGTTGCCCAGAAATTAGGAAGTTTGTGTTGCAGGTGTCAGATAATCTTGGGGGCTAGAATCAAGCTAAGGTAAGTTCAATCTAGGATATTTTTTTGATATGCTTGATTGTGGTGAGTAGTAAAAGTTGTACATTTTTAAATTTGGTGATGGAAGACTTAAAGTTTTGTATAGCGTTTAAGAGTTAGGTATCAAAGTTGATTCGATGCCATTTGAGTGAAGTTCGTTCCAAACGTGGTGCTGCCCCACGAACCGTAGCGTTCACAAAGTTAGTCTAACCAGTTGATTTTGTTTGTTGTTGATCTCATGCCCGGCGCAGGGAGGTGTAGCCGACCGAAGTCGGGCATGAGCTGCAAATTGTTCCGGGGTTTGTTTTTTTAATGATCCGTGTCGCTGTATTGTATTATACTTTTGTCGCCAAATTTCGGCAAGTCTTCTGACTTCGTTCAGGTCCAGGAACCAGTGCACATTGAGCAGTCGTTTCCGGATCTGGGAGTTTAGACTTTCCACATAGGCATTTTGCGTCGGGGTCCCCGGCTTGATGAAGTGCAGTTTCACTCCGTTTTCATATGCCCACTGATCCATATGTCGGCTGCGGAACTCCGGACCGTTGTCCCTGCCGACTACCTGCGGTGCTCCTCGTTGTTCTTTAAGCCGCTCCAATACCCGCGCCACCCGCTGGCCCCCTATCGAGGTGTCCGCTTCCAATGCCAGACACTCCCGGCTGTGCACATCCATCACCACCAGTAAGCGGAACACTCTTCCATCGGCCAGTTGGTCACTCACAAAGTCCATTGTCCATAGTTCATTCAACCCATTGGGTATATCCAGTTTATTTCCCCGATAGCACGCCTTTTGCCTACGCTTCCTCTTTCCCAGTTGTAATCCTTCCTGGGCATAGATCCGATAGACTCGTTTGTGGTTATCCTTGAATCCATCCCTGATGAGCCAGTCCATCAGGCTGCGGTAACCCCAACCCTGATTATCCGTGGCATGGCGGTTCAAGGCTGAACGCAACGGCCCATCATCGCCTTTCCGACGTGACCGGTAATACCGCGTGCTGGGCCACAACCCAAACAGCCTGCAAGCCCGGCGCTCGCTGATCGGATAACCCTTGCAGGCATGCTCGACCAGCTTGCGCTTGACCGCAGGCTTTATACCAAATCATATAGACTGAGCGACATTTTCTGCATGGAGGAGCCAGGTCCAAGCGGTGCGTGAGGCAACCTGAGAGGGATTTCGTGTCATCCAGCGGCAACGTTCGCTGAGGGTCTCATAAAAGACCTCCCATGTTTCAAAAAGCCTGTTCGCCAGAGCTTCCCGTAAGAGCGGCCAGGTGCATTCGGTGGGTTGAAGTTCGGGTGTGTAAGGCGGCAGGTGGTAAAGCACAACCCCTTCAGGAACGCGCAACTCTTTGGATAAGTGCCAGCCAGCCTGATCAACCAAGAGCACCAAAAGCTTGTCGCCTTGAGGGTTGACCTCTTTGACCCACTCGGCCAAAGCCACAGACATGACACCAATATTGGCCTCGGGCATCAACAACCAAAAGCCCTGGCCTGTGGAGGGACGCACGAAGTGGAAGGCGTAAAGCCACTGATAGGCCCGACGATGGAGCGCAATGGGACGCTCTCCCGGTCCAGCCCATTGGCGGCGTAGGATAGGCTGCAACCCAAGACGGGCCTCATCTTCAGCCCACAGCTCTACTTTTT
>JAAUQL010000222.1 GCA_012033595.1 Cyclobacteriaceae bacterium
CCTTTCTATTCTTCAATTTAAAGCAATCGCTGCAGTTTCCCGCATCTACACCATTAGAAATTGAAGTACCCCAATTGGATATAGATACTGATCTTACCATTAGCGAAACTTCCGATCAGATATATAACGCAGCCTACGAGTATTTACCGGAAGTACAAAGTGCACGATTAAAACTACAAAGCTCCTTATTGGCACTTAAGTCAACAAAAGGTAATCTCTATCCGCGTTTAAGCGCCAATGTTAACGTATTTAGTAACTATTCCAGTGCCGCAGATCGGGCCCGGTTTGTTGGTGATGGTGGTCCACCCATCCCGTCAACGGTTAATGTGGGGTACGTTCAGGGATCCAATACACCGGTGTTAAGAGACACAGAGTTGCCTTCCGGCACTAACGTGGATGGTTACAATACCAGCGATCAGTTGCAAGATAATATTGCCCGGTCGATATCATTAAGTTTGCAGATACCGATTTTTAATGGATATCAGGTGCGATCCAATGTGCAACGTTCGGCTATCGCCAATCAGCAAGCTTCTATCAATTTGAAAGACACAGAAAATCAGTTGCGGCAATTGGTTGAAACAGCATACAATGATGCTATGGCTTCTTCAAAAACGTATCAATCCTCTATAAAGCAGGTAAATGCCCGCGAAGAAGCATTTAGAATGTCGAAGTCAACGCTTTGATAATGGTGCAGTAAACTATGTGGAGTACCAGACGGCAGAAAACGCGCTCTTTCAGGCTAAGTCGGATTTTAGTGCGAGCGAAATACGATTATATTTTTAAAAGAAAAGTACTCGACTTTTATCAGGGAAAACCGATTGACTATTAATACTTATATCTAAACTAGAATGGCAAAGCAAAAGAAAAAATCAAACAAGTTACTTTACATCGGAATTGGTGTAGTGGCATTCCTTATATTATTTCTGATTATCGGTAAGTCTCAAGGCTGGATTGGAAAAGCTAAAACAATAGAAGTTGAGGTTGCAAAGGCCAAGCGTACTTCCATTACCGAAAAGGTAAGTGCTTCGGGTACGGTACAACCCGTTATCGAAGTTAAGATAGCGCCAGAAGTATCGGGTGAAATAACTGACCTTACCATTGAAGATGGTGACTCTGTAAAACTTGGAAAAGTTCTTGTAAAAATCAGACCCGATATTTTGTTAAGCCAGTTAGAGCGATCGGAGGCTGGACTAAGCCAGCAGATGGCGAATATGGAAGCATCCAAAGCATCCTTGTCGAGAGCCCAGGCTACATACATGAGAGCAGAGCAAGACTATGAACGCCAGAAAAAACTTTGGAATGAAAAAGTAATTTCGGAAGCGGACTGGCAATTAGCACAACAGAATTATAAGATTGCTAAAAACGACTTGACTTCTGCGGAGCAATCTCTGGAAGCGGCCAGCTTTATTGTAAAGAGCACAGAGGCTTCTGTGAGAGAATCGCGTGAAAACGTGAGAAGAACAACGGTTGTTGCCCCTATGACGGGTATAGTTTCAAAGCTAAATGTAAAGAAAGGTGAGCGGGTAGTAGGAACGGCTCAAATGGCGGGTACCGAAATGTTACGCATTGCCGATCTTAACAATATGGAAGTTCGGGTAAACGTAAATGAGAATGATATTGTACGGGTTCATTATGGCGATTCTGTAATTATTGATGTGGATGCCTATGGCAACTCAGGAAACAATTTAAAGGGTTAGTGACTAACATTGCCAATACCGCACGTGATAAAGCTTCGGCCGATGCGATCACGGAATTTGAAGTGCGCATCATAATTTTGCAATCATCTTATTCAGATCTAGTGAAACAAGGAAATCAATACCCATTCAGACCCGGGGCATGACCGCCAGTGTAGACATTATCACTACGCGTAAGGAAAATGTGTTATCGGTGCCGCTGGCAGCCGTAACTACTCGTAGTCCTGATGATAAAGGAAACATGGGTGAGGGTCAAAACAACGATGATGATGATGATCGTCCGCAGGTAACCGATTCAAGCAAACCTAAGCAAGAGAAGAAAGCCGATAAGGTAGTTGTATTTGTTAATGAAGAAGGTGTGGCAAAGATGATTGAGGTAAAAACAGGTATTAGTGACTATGACAATATTGAAATAATCTCAGGCCTTTCCGAAACTTCCGATGTTGTTACCGGGCCTTTCCTTGAGGTATCCAAAAGGTTAAAAGATGGTGATAAAATCAGTTTGAAGAAAAAGGAGGAAGAAAAGAAAAAGGAGTAATTATTGACACTTTTGAGGGACTAAGAGTCCATCCGGTCATATTCGGGTGGACTCTTTTTTTAATTAATTTTTGTACGTTGAGTACAAATTCTTTGTTTCGTGGCCAAAATGAGCGATTTGAACTAAAAATTATTTAGTTCATAATTTGCAGAACTAAAGAAACTTTATTATCTTTGTATCGTTAAAGTAGAAAAAGATGGAAGGAATTAAACTTACAGATTTGCAAAAAACACTTGTTGAGAAGCTCGGTGTAGTTTTTGAACACGCGGGCTCGCAACCTGCCCCATCCCGTGTGCTTTCGCTCTTGTTAGTAGCTGACAATACGGAATTAACATTTGACGAAATTTGGCAAACTCTTAAGATAAGTAAAAGTGCGGCCAGTAATGCGATTAATCTACTGTTGACTACTAATAAGATTGAGTACATAACTCGTACCGGAAATCGGAAAAGATATTTTAGAAGCCGCATAACAAGCTGGCGCGAAGAAATGCGAAACTCACTACATGGTTTACTTCATGTTAGCAAATTATATCAGGAAGTTTTGGATCAGCGGCCTAAGTCAACAAAGGAATTTAATGCTAGTTTAAAAGACGTCATTGAGTTTACGGAATTTTTACATCAAGAGCTGGACTCCATTTTTCTAAAATGGGAGTTGAGGAAGAAGAAATAATTTTTTTAACCAATAAGTTCATAAAATACAGAACTAAATAATAATTAATAAACTATAAAATATGAATTCAATATTAAAGCAACTCATACTCTTCACTTTGTTTATCGGTTTTTCCGTTGAGCAAGTGCTTGGTCAAGAGGCAAACACGCTCACCCTCAAGCAAGCGATTGAGTATGGCGTTGCAACATAATGCGAAGGCGATCAACGCAAAACTTGATCAGGTTGAAAGCGAGTATAACG
>JAAUQL010000223.1 GCA_012033595.1 Cyclobacteriaceae bacterium
GTCCGCGCCCTAGATCGCGACCTCCTCCGCCCCCTCACCCACCTCAACTTCGGCCGCCCGCCGGAGTACACGATCGCCCCCGCGCTCGCTCGTCGAAACCCTATGCCGGAATGCTGGGGGAGCGGAGCGCCGTGAGGAAAGAGGAAAGCGGAAGTCCCAATGACCAATGACAAGTGACAATTTGCAAAAAATGGATGATGTTCAATAACTAGAATGCATTGGTAAACAATATAACATTCATAACTAACTAAAAACTAAACTTATGGACAGTAATTTTCCGGAAATTTCGACCCAGGAACTTTTAAAGCTTTAGAAAACAGAAACACCAAAGTAATTGATGTTCGTTCAGTCAATGCCTATAACGGATGGAAAATGAGCAACGAAAAAAGAGGCGGTCACATTAAAGGTGCAAAAAGTCTGCCTGTTAAATGGACCAATTACATCGACTGGATTGAAATTGTTCGGTCAAAACAGATTTTGCCCGAAAATGACCTGGTAATTTATTCATATAACAAGACGAAATCGGAAAAGGTAGCTACACTTTTTAACAAAGTTGGATATCCCAGCGTGAGCATCTATACCCATTTTGTGGATGAATGGACTGAAGATGAGCGTTTTCCAGTGGAACATCTGGCAAGATATCGTCAATTGGTCTCGCCGGACTGGGTAAAAGATTTGATTGATGGGAAAACACCACCTGAATATGATAATGACAAATTTGTGATTGTTCATGCACACTACCGCAATCGCGATGCCTATCTTTCAGGGCATATTCCCCAGGCAGTTGACATGGACACCTTAGCGTTGGAAGCTCCTGAAACCTGGAACAGAAGGAGTCCGGAGGAATTGAAAAAAGACATTGGAAGAGTACGGCATTACATCAGATACTACAGTTGTTTTATATGGTAAATACATGGATCCCAATAATGCAGATGAATTCCCGGGAAGCGCTGCCGGACATATTGGCGCTATACGTAATGCCTTTATTATGTTGTATGCCGGGGTGAAAGATGTGCGGGTATTAAACGGAGGGTTTCAGTCATGGAAAGATGCTGGTTATGAGATTAGTACAGAAGATTTGGCAAAACAACCTGTCGGTGAGTTTGGTATTCAAATTCCAGCTCAACCTGAACTGGCAGTTGATATACCTGAAGCAAAAGAAATCCTGAAAAGTGAGCAGGCCAACCTTGTTTGCGTAAGAAGCTGGAACGAATACATTGGCGAGGTAAGCGGTTACAATTACATCGAAAAGAAAGGACGGATTCCGGGTGCGGTATTTGGTAATTGCGGAACAGATGCCTACCACATGGAAAATTACCGAAATCTTGATCATACGATACGTGAAGCACAGGAAGTGGCTGAAATCTGGGCCGAAGTGGGGATAACACCCGATAAGCACAATGCATTTTATTGCGGAACAGGTTGGCGCGGAAGCGAAGCTTTCTTTAATGCATGGTTAATGGGATGGCCACGAGTGTCGGTATTTGACGGCGGCTGGTTCGAATGGAGCAATGATCCAAGTAATCCTTATGAAACCGGAGTTCCGGAGGAGGAATTAATTAGTCATTAGTTTATTGGTCATTACTCATTGGCATTTACAATAAGAAATGACCGATGTCTAATCAATGTCGTTTAGTTTAGAAAAGCGTGTAATTGTTATTGGTCTATTTGTATATTGTGTATATTGAAAAATGTCTGTTACCTGGAAATAATATACCAATACACAAATTTCAAATATACATTCCAGACATTAAAGTTGAATTAAAAAGCCTAACTAAACGACATTGAATGTCTAATGACAAAAATATTACCAGAAATAGTATAATAACTAAAGTAGTTTACCATGAGTTACCTCGAAACCAATATCATCGTTGCAAAACGAATAAAAATCACGAACCATCTGGCTGATTTGGGAATTGACAACGTTAGAAAAGAAATAATTGAAGGATTAAATGCTGGACAAAAATACATTTCGAGCAAGTTTTTTTATGATGAGAAGGGCTCTAAATTATTCGAAGATATTACACAATTGCCTGAATATTACCCAACAAGAACAGAAAAAAGCATCCTGAAAGAAATTGCGCCAAAGCTCATGTCGGGATTAAAAAATACAGATGTGGTTGAGTTGGGCAGTGGGGATTGCTCAAAAATTACCATCCTGTTAAGTGCTGTACCCGAAGAAAACCTGGAAAGTATCCAGTATGTTCCGGTGGATGTAAGCAGAAGTGCTATTAATGAATCAGCGCAGCAACTGGTTGAAAAATTCCCTGAATTATCGATCAATGGATTGGTGCTTGATTTCATCACACAGCTGGATCTTATTCCGCGCAAAAGAAAAAGACTGTTCTTGTTTTTGGGGAGCACGCTGGGTAACTTTACCAAAAGTGTTGCAAGTAATTTTATGGTGAACCTAAGTCGGAATATGAATGCCGGAGATTCGTTTGTTCTGGGACTTGACCTGGTAAAACCAATTGAAATACTACACAAAGCCTACAACGATAGTCGGGGAGTTACGGCTGATTTTAATAAAAATATCCTGAATGCACTAAACAATATTGTTGAGACCAATTTCAATATAGTTGATTTTGAGCACGATGCCTTCTTTAATAAAGAAAAATCCCGAATTGAAATGCATTTGATCGCCAAAAAAGATGTGGTGGTTACTTCACCTTATTTCGAAAAGAAAATTCTCATCAGGAAAGGCGAAAACATTCACACTGAAAATTCAAATAAATATTCAATAGAAAGAATTCAACAATTGGCAGAAATTACAGGATTGAAAATCAAAAATGTTTTACTGATGTAAATAAATGGTTTGCATTGGCACATTTTGAGAAGTGATGGAGAAAAATCGTTCTTGAAACTTTGCAAATTTCAATTGGCAGGAACAGAAAAGTACACATTAACACATAACCTGTTTACCATTTAGTTATCAGCGGCAGAGCCGCGGACTATTTGTAGAAAAATTGAAGCTACAACAAATAAGCTCCATAGGAGCGAAATCATTGGTTATAAAATTGCTCTTAGCTTTCCCGCAGGTGGAATGTATGATGTTTCAAATAAACATTTATGCGCCTGCGGCCTGGTTTTATCAATTTACCCGGTGCTTAAGCACCGGGCTATTGATATTCCGCCCTT
>JAAUQL010000224.1 GCA_012033595.1 Cyclobacteriaceae bacterium
GCTTATATAATAAAAATGATAATGAGGATAGGAGAATTCCTATCCTTGTTTTTTAACAAAATAGGCCACTTTCTCAAGCGATGTAATCATGTCATATTCTTCCAGGTATACTTTACGCGAAGTGTTGAGCGGAACGGTTGTGAAGTTAAGGATGCCTTTTATACCCGCTTCGATCAGTTTCTGAGCAGTTGCGGAGGCTACTTCGGGCGGAACCGTTAACATTCCGATAGTAATGTTTCGTTCTTTGATGATATTTGCAAGCTGGTCCATATGAAAGCATTCCACACCCGAAATAACTGTTCCGCATCTTTCGGCTGCAATATCAAAGGATGCTACAATATTCAACCGGGGTCTTTTGCCTGTAAAATAATGAGTAACGGCAGTTCCCAGGTTACCCATTCCCACAACGGCAATATTGAGAACCTCATCACTGTCTATTACTTTGCCAATCATTTCAATCATTTCCTTCACATCGTAACCTTTCCGCTGGGCACTCGAAAAGCCCAGAAACATAATATCACGGCGAACCTGAACGGCTGTTATATTTTGAAGTTCAGCCAATTCGTGGGAATAAATATGCGTTTTACCCATGCTGAGACAGTTCAGAAGGGTGCGGCGGTACTGGCTTAATCGTTCGACGGTTTTTTCAGGTAGCATCTCAATTCGTTCAATATGCATCAATTAAAGCTTTCGGTAAAGTTCCAACCGCAAATATATAGATTTTGTTGTTAGCGGAAAAACAATAAGGCATATTCGCAAAAAGCTTCTATTTTGTTAACAATCTATTTACTTTCATTAATAATTCGCCTTTGGCAATAGGTTTCGCTATAAAATCGTCACATCCTGCAGCCATAGCTTTGCCACGATCCTCTGTTAACGCATAAGCTGTTTGAGCAATGACAGGAATATCCTTATTAAATGATTTAATAAGGCGGGTAGCGTCGTATCCGTTCATTACCGGCATAAGAATATCCATCAGAACCATATCGACTTTCGGATTGTTGATACAGTAATCCACCGCTTTCTTACCATTTTCAACCCTTACCACCATGGCTCCGGTTGGCTCAAGTAATTCACGTATATACATATAATTCAGTTCGATATCTTCAGCTACCAGGATAATTTTATCCGGCCAGCGATACTCCTCATCGGCGACTTTGACCTTTTTTTGATATTCGTTTATATCCATGACAATCCGGTTAGTATTTTTTCCAGTAACATTTCATTATATAACAAAGCAGTTCGGGAAAGTTGAACACAAAAGGTACAATTTTTTATTTTGAAATCAAAGTGTAACCTTCCAAAAGTCATAAAGCCGACTCGTTTAAATAATTTATTTTTGAAAAAAATATCTGCCATGATCAATAGCCAGTTAATTGAACCCAGAAGTATTGTTGTTATCGGAGGTTCAAATAATACTCAAAAACCGGGAGGAAAAACACTTAAAAATATTGTTCTTAAACAGCTGCACGTATAGGAGTACGATAAATAATGCGGAAACCGCCATTATCGCATTACAAGTATTGTTATGTCCGACTCAATTGCATCTACCCTCACCCATCTCGAAAATGCTTATTCGCTCGCTATTGGGGATGATTTTTGTATCGATAAAGACCCCGATGTTATAGAGCAGTTACTCAATGATACTCGCTCTCCTAATACTAAGCGGGCTTATGAAAAGGATATGAAGGACTTTTTCTTGTTTATTGCGGGGTGTTTACCGACGCAGGAATTGGTATTGGAGTTTTTACATTTGGAGCAGCGTCACGCGGTAGCTTTATTGTTGAAATATAAAGCGCATTTAGTGAAGAAAGAGTTATCTGAAGCTACGGTTAATCGCAGGTTGAGTGCAATTAAGTCTTTAACGGCGATGGGGCGTAAGTTGGGGTTATGTAATTTTACTTTAGAAGATGTGAAAGGGGAAAAAATTGAGGCATATCGCGATACTACTGGTATTTCTCCACAGGATTATGCAAAAGTTTTGGGGTTAGTTGATAGGGATACGCTTAAGGGTAAGAGGGATTATGCGATATTGCGTTTGTTATGGGATAATGCGCTGCGGAGAAGTGAGGTAATAAATCTAAATGTGGGCGATTTTAATGCTCAGGAAAGTACTTTATTAATATTAGGAAAAGGGAAGGGGTACTCAAAAGGTAACTGTTGATTTGAGTCGTAAAACTGTGGAGGCGATTACTGATTGGTTGATTGTTTCTCGGAGGAGTCATTATACCAGGAAACCTTTATTTATGGTGCTGGCATATAACGGTAATGGCAAGCGTTTAAGTGGGGAAGCAATAAGAAGTTTGGTTTGCAATTTATGCAAGAAAGCAGGAATTACCAAGCAGATGTCACCCCATAGAGTGCGACATAGTAGTATTACTACGGTGTTGGATAATAATAATGGTAATTACCGCGCTACGCAAAGGTTTAGCAGGCATTCTAAATCAGATACGGTGATGAAATATGACGATAATAGACAGAAGTTACAGAAGAAGATGACGGATATAATTGCCGATTTGGTTTAGTTTTTAAAACTGAATCAAGCTTATGACAGCATTATATAAATTTATATTTTGCTTGTGAGTGACCAAGCGATTTCGCCATTAAAAAACTTTTAAATCCAAGATTCTAGAGATAAACTTTTGACTTGTTGAATTCGTAAAAAGTCGCTATCTCTAGAAACGATAGTTAAATTATTTTGTAACGCGATAGCAGCTATCCAAATATCGTTTTCATCAAAACCTAAGTCGGTGACTTTAGCTTTTCTCCGTTTACTTTTTTCTTTAGGGGCAAATTGATTGATTAAAGCTGCTTTAATTTGACCGTAAATAGTTGCTGTTTCTTCTGTTATGCGGTAGATGCGAATGTCTTCTAAAAATTGTGCCAGTTGAGCTAAATTAGCTTCCCTTCGTTGGGATTTTTCCATCATAAATGTGAGTTCACCTTGCACAATTACACAGGTAAAAATATTATCTTCTCCTACTTCTTGAACTCGCTTGATAACATTTGGTTCACCTAAAATAATTGCACTACAATGATTGGTATCTAATAAATACATTATTCAAATGGATTTTCTTCATCAAATTTAGCTTTACCACGGGTAGCATATACTGATTCAAGACATTCATCAAAATCATC
>JAAUQL010000225.1 GCA_012033595.1 Cyclobacteriaceae bacterium
GGCATTCTGGTTATACAGAATATTGCTTCCATAATCAGGGGATTGCCACGGACGCAACCACACATGCTTCTAACATCTAACTTCTAACATCTAACTTTCCGGGTAGTATGCGATTTAGTTGCCTAAACCGCTCCCCCACAGACCCGTACGAGCGGCTTTCCCGCATACGGTTCCTCCGTTTTCGGTTTCGCTAATAGACTACTGTGATAGATTTTAGGTTTCAGAAGCGGAACCCACTTTTCAACCAACAACAGATACTTATCCCAACTCATTCTCTTTTTGCCGCCACGGCGATTAAGCCATTTTTGTAGCAACTTGACAACCCTGTCGTAATAAGCATTAATCTGTCTGCTGTTAAACGTGATTCCATAATACTCGTAATACCCCCGAAGCTTCCGGTTTAGATCCTTGACAATCTCTGCTACAGACCTGTGCCGGTTGTCTCTCATCCAGTTATTCATTCTGATAAGCGAGATCCTCAGCTTCTTCTTGCTCGTTTTGCGTTTCAGGATACGTTTCCCTTTTAGGCTATTGCCCATATAATGGGTGAACCCTAAAAAGTCGAACGTCTTTTCTTCTCCTTCCTGATCTTCATCCAGGTTTACCAACCTGGTCTTTTCAGGATTTAGTGTCAATCCGTATTTCGCTAATCGTTTTGGAAGTACTTTCATCACCCGTAATGCGTCTTCCTTGTTGGAAAAACCCATAAGAAAGTCATCTGCATACCGTATGACAAAGCTACCTCCCTTGAGCAGGGGTTGGATTTGCTCCTTAAACCACATCTCCAGGACGTAATGCAGATAAATATTGCTTAGCAAAGGCGATATGGTACCACCTTGAGGCGTTCCATCCTTGGGGTAAGTCACTTGACCTTCCTCCAATATCCCTGCTTTAAGCCATTTATCCATCATTTTCCTGATCACTCCGTCTTTTATCCTTTCGTCAAGGAAGGTTCGCAACCATTGGTGGCTTATCGTGCCAAAGTAGTCCTTCATGTCAGCGTCTATTATATATCGCTTACCTTTGAAGCTTGCTTCTTTGAATAGCTCTTCAAGAGCCTGATGTTGCGATTTCCCCGGCCTGAACCCATACGAACTGGCATAGAATTCCTGCTCATATATGGGGCTGAGAACTCTGTTTACTGCTGTCTGCAGTATTTTGTCCTCTATAGTGGGCAAGCCTAACGGACGTTGTTGTTTCCCGTCTCCTTTGGGGATGTATACCCGCCGGATGTTTGGGGCCTGATAAGTGCCACTTTTAAATGCCGCCAACAGTTTAGGTATTCTTTCTGCACGTTGTCTATCGTAGTCTCTCCACCTTTCCCCATCCACTCCACTTGCGCTTTGCTTGTTGAGCATCTGGAAGCATTCGTGCAGGAACTCCACATCGATATACTGGTGCAGGTTCGTTAAGGCTTCGCCGGTATACTTCCGCGACCTTTCCGCTATCTGCATTTCTACTGTTAACATCTCCCCCTTGTCTCGGGTACTCCTCATTTTCATGCGGTGGTTTAATGTTTCTGATATACAGCTCCGTAAAACAGGCATCCCCCTTCCCTGGCAGGTGGGTCTCATGGAGCTGATTCCCCACCCTTCATCGGTATTATGAGGATGCTAAGACTGCCTTCGTCCATCTCGTTGGCCTTCGGTTTCCCTCGGCCTTCGATACCATACGGCTTCGCCTTTTCTTCGCATGCTGCATGGTGGCGACGCTTACCATGTGCACTCGGATTGTTGGGGTGCGGTCAATCCTTTATTAAACCGCTTCTCGTTGGAGACGTTAGGCTCTCCTGTGTTCCCGTGCTACCCTAACCTATCTTTGATATGGTCTCAGACCCCGACCGGACCGTTACAGCTAGTCTTTTATTCGCTGTATTGACATGGCTCCAATTAGATAGAAAATTAAAGCTCCGGCAATAAAGTTAATTTCGAGGCTCAATACATACCTTCAATAGTCGCTGTCTACGCTTCGTGCCAGCATCTCTGCTGACTACGCAAGACTCGCTTCCGGTGGGTGACCAGCCCTTTCCGGACAGGATTGGTTACCTGCTGGGTAACTCTGAGATGTTTCATTTGCATTTAATATATAAATATCGCTTGCTCATTCCCCATCTCACGGACTTTGCACAGCGCAACTATCTTCCAACCTCTCTCCCCAGCAGGATGCTGCAACAAATGCACTACAGATTCTGACAACCCCCACTGCTCCCTTTTACTTCCGTCGGTGTTCTTCCAAAATGTGCTTTAAACATCTTGCTGAATTGGGAAATCGAGGTATAACCAGTACTGAAAGCAACTTCCTTTACTGACTTTCCCTCCTGCAACAACTGATGCGCCTTTTGCATTTTAATGCTTCGAATAACCAACATGGCCGAACTGCCACTCACTGTTTTGATCTTTCGGTGCAATTGGGTTCGGCTAACTGCCAGTTTCTTCGCCAGATTATGGATGGTGAAATCCGGATCTGCCATTTGTATTTCTACCAGCTTTGCAAATTCCTGGTAAAAAGTATCTTCAACTTTTTTAAGATTGCCATTCCCTTCGTCTCTTTTTTCAACAAACTCTTGTTTAAACTTCAGTAAATTGTGGATCACCAGGTTCAATTCATCCACCAGCACCGGTTTGGTAAGGTAAGCCACAGCCCCACCCCGGTAGCTTTCCACTTTTCCGGTAAATGAAGTCTTTGCCGACAATACAATCACCGGGATGTTTTCAGTTAAAGGATCGTTCTTCAGGCGGTTGATCAGGGTGATCCCATCGGTTTTCGGCATCATCAGATCGGTTATCAGCAAATCGGGCAAATGTTCCCGGGCCAGCAGCAGCCCCTGGTTGCCGTCGGTAGCATTAATAAGCCGGTAGTTTTTTTCCAGGTGCTTAATAAGATAAGCAGCCAATTCGTGATGGTCTTCCACCAGCAGAACTTTTGGTCCACTGCGGGTGAAGCTCAAAACTTTTCCGTCGCCTACCCTGCCACGATCCAGGCCAACGTCGTTAGAGCCCATGCCGGCCGATAGGCTGTTGTAGTACAGGAATTCCAGGTCGAGCTTGTCTATTTCAATAAAGATCTTTCCTTCCTGATCGTCCCAGTAAAAAGAGAAAAAACCGGGGTATTTTTTCATACCCTCGGTCATTTC
>JAAUQL010000226.1 GCA_012033595.1 Cyclobacteriaceae bacterium
GTATAGGAACCGATCAATCATTGCTCATTTGGATGATCTCTTTGATGATTATGATTGTCATTCACTCCGTTTTTTGCTTTGAAAGCATTTGCTGTCTAAATAAAAAAGAGGCCGTCTCAAAAGTAGAGATGGCCTCTTTTTTTTTACAGGTTATATTTCTAGAAGTTAATTGAAGTAATTTTTTGAAGGATAAAAATAGTAAGCCGGACTTAGGCTACCCACTTCGCCAGATTATGTGCCAGAGCCAGCAATCCGGTTTCAATTTCTACCTTATCTAATCCTCTGAGCATGAAGCGTTTGAAGTTCTTGTTGTGTTTGATGTTACCAAAGATGGGCTCCACATCAGCAGGTCTTCGTTTACGATAGACAACACCTCGTTCACTTTTTAACCTTTCATCGGCTTGTTGTTTGAGTTTACGCAAGCGATGATTAATACTGACAATGCGATTGCCTTTTTGCTGATGACATTGTTCCCGTAAAGGACATCCACTGCATTTAGTGGCTTGATATTTTATCATCTTCTGTTTAAATCCATTGGCGGTAGTGCGATAGGTTTCACCAATAGACTTCATAGGCTTACCCGATGGACAGATGATTACATTACGCTGTTTGTCGTACACGAAGTTATCACTCTTAAAGGCATCCAAGTTTTTGCTTCGTTGCGCACGGTCAAACTGATTGTGTTTGATGTAGCCCTCAATATTACGATTCGCCAGCAGTTGATAATTTTCTTCCGAGCCATATCCGGCATCGGCTACAATGACTTGCGGATATTGTTTATAGAGTGCATTAAATGAATCGATGTGTTTTTTCAGTGTGGTGGTATCGGTGGGATTTTGATGCAGGCTATAGTGAACAATATATTGATTGTGACTGGAGAGTTGAACATTATAAGCAGGCTTGAGCTGGCCATTACGCATATGGTCTTCTTTCATGCGCATGAACGTAGCATCAGTATCGGTCTTGGAATAGCTGTTACGTTTGCCTAATAATTTTTCATGCTGCTGGTAGCGATCCATACTGGCAGGCCAATTCTTTTTAGCATACTGTAGCTTCTGCTTTACTTTCTTCGATATCGGTTTCCCTTCCAATACACGGTCAATTTTCTCAATCACATCTTTTACCTGCCGGGCATTCACCGGTGCAAAGCTTTGGGGCGCTTCATCTTTTAATTCTTCGGCAGCAATACGCTCAGCGTACGCCCACAGCTCTTTTAACTGGTCTTCCATTTTTGCCTTGCTGGTCTTAATGGCATTGCCCCATACAAACGTGTAGCGATTTGCTTGAGCCTCTATCTTGGTACCATCGGTAAACACCTCTTTCAAACTTAAGTGCCCAGCCTCTACTAACAATTCAACGACTTGACCAAATACCGTCTTCAATACATCTTTCAGGCGTTCACTGCGGAAGCGGTTAATCGTATTATGATCAGGTTTGTTCATACCGGCAAGCCACATGAAGTGGATATTCTCTTTCACGGCAGCTTCCATCTTTCGTGAAGAATAAGTGTTGTTCAAATATCCATACACCAACACTTTCAGCAGCAGGCGCGGGTGATAGCTGGAGGTGCCTCCACCTTTAAACTTCTTTAGCAGTGGGTCAATATTGATCCGGTCGATCACTTGGTTAACAATGCGTACCGGATGACTTTCCGTTATGAGTTCCTCCAGGCTGGGAGGAAGCATCATCACCTGGTTGGGTGTGTAGTTCTTAAATACTACTTTTGATTTAGCGCACACAAGCAAGATAGCGACTTGCACTAAAAGAGGAATGCTTCGGCTTCCTCTTTTTTACCCCATCCAATCAAAAAAGGCTGCCCTTTTGAGACAGCCTCTTTATTATTTATGGTGGTGTATATTCTTTACTCAGAAAGTTAAGACCAATATTACATTGATCAGACTGAAAGATCGCAGTAAAAGATTAGATCAACACTTGAATAAACTGTTTACTCACCAGCAGCAGTGTAGCGACCCATGGTGATGGATGTCGGCAGTCGTTGTTGAGATACTACAACCCACTTGAAGGAGTGCTACAACACGTTGTGAGAGATGCCACTAGTCACCACGTGCGTGTTGAACCTGCCTACCTGCAGGCCTCATCAAGGGGATTGTTGGGAGTCGTTTCAGAGGTGCTATCGTTTCAATGCCAGGTACCCTGTTAAGCTTGGTCTGCCAGAATCAAAGTCTAGTTTATAGAAGTACGTTCCGGTTGGAAGTTCATTTCCATTCTTCCCGATGCCAGTAAATTTATTGGTCACATTATCATAGTTGCTGATCTCGAATACGAGATCTCCCCAGCGATTGTAAATCTTCAAATGATTGGCTTTTGTTTCTGGAAATGCATCAATATTTTCAATTCGCAAGTAACTATTCAATGCATCATCATTGGCTGAGATTCCATTGTAGACAATCAGTTCTGAGCAGGATTGAGATGTAATCAGTACTGTACTTGAAGCTAAACTTTCACAACCATTTACGCCCGTAACCTGAACCGAATAGGATCCTGCGTTAGTAACAACAATCTGTACTGTAGTTTCATTTGTAGACCAGCGATATTGAGTAAAGCCCGAGGGCGCTGCCAAGGTAACGTTATCCTGTCTCTCAATACATAAGGCAGTATTGCCATTGATAGTGATCGAAGGCTGTGCGGGTAAAGGATTTACGGTTGCAACCACTTCAATCCGAACGCTTTCATTGGTAGCTGATCGGATAGTCACAAAGTAACTGGTGGTTGTCGTTAATGAAGGTGTAACTAAATCAGGTGTAGCCAGATTTTGAATCGGACTGCCACCAACTGCTTGAGAATACCAGGCATACGTTTGGACAGCCAGTGCACCACTGGCACTAAGCGTTACGGTGCCGGAACCACAACGTGCCCCATTCGTGCCAGTTGGGGTAGGTACGGTTTCACTAAAGATGGCAACGGCTGTCCGGTCACTGCTGAGATTTATAGTTAATGGATTTGTTGTTCCTGTAACATCGCCTTGCCATCCAATAAAATCCCAACCGGTTCTGGTGTGGCGGTGATTTCAACCTGTTGAACGCCTTCGTAGCGATTCTGGTTAGGGGTCTTCTTAACGATTCCCTGGCCATCAGCAGTTACAAAAAGGTTGTAATAGGGACCACCACAA
>JAAUQL010000227.1 GCA_012033595.1 Cyclobacteriaceae bacterium
GAATATGAATTAACCCGACATAATATCGGTTTCCTGGTATTAGATCGAATGGCCGACAACCATAAACTAAATTTTACGACTAGCCGGTTGGCCGATAAAAGCAGAATTGAAATTCAAAGGAAGGCAATTACACCTTATCAAACCCCAACACCTACATGAACCTTAGTGGCAAAGCAATTTCCTATTGGCTACAAGAACTTAAAATCTCCAAAGAAAATTTATTGGTGATTGTTGATGATTTAGCGCTCCCCTTTGGTACCCTACGCATGCGAACCAAAGGTGGCGCGGCAGGACACAACGGGTTAAAAAATATTGAATTAGTATTGGGTAGCCCAGAATATTCTCGCTTACGTTTTGGCATTGGTGATTCATTTTCGAAAGGTCAGCAGGTAGATTTTGTCCTCAGCAATTTTTCAAAATCAGAAATTGCCGATCTTCCGGCTCATATGGATAAAACTGCTGAAATGGTTTATTCATTCTGCACCATAGGTTCTGAGCGAACCATGAATTTCTTTAATAAGTAAGTACTGAATGGGGATTACACATACCTTCATAGCCATCTGACCTCTCTCTTCGGGAGCTCAAATGTGATTTGAACCATTGCATTGTTTAACTCAATTTATTCAATCGGGGTAATAATGATATTTCGATAATCGATAGGACCATGATCGCCTTGCATCATAATTGGTCCGGGCTCACCTTCTTTACTATCAATGGCGCCACCGGTAATACCGGGTATCTCTTGATTATAAATAATTGTTTTGTTGTTACCTACTACCGTAACCATTCTTCCACGTAAGGTAATATCGTAAGACTGCCACTCACCCGGATTTTTAGCAACCATTTCGCTGGGCGGAAGAAATCCATAGATAGCACCCAGATATCCAACACCGGGATCCAATCCCTTATCATCTTCAATTTGAACTTCATATCGGCCGCGTAAGTAAACACCGCTGTTACTTCCTTTTGAATAACGAAACTCGATGTGCAATTTGAAATCAGTAAAAGTTTGCTCACTCACCAAATTGGCTCCCGACTTTAAACTTCTCAGCACGCCATCTTCCACCTTCCACTGATTTTCACCCATTGCCTTCCAACCTTTTAAATCAACGCCATTAAACAACGTAATAGGTTCACCGTAAACGGGCTCACCTTCCCGTTTCAACGAAGGTGCGCGAACCGCTGTCCATGAATACTTCTTTCCATCTACATAAATCATAGTGCCTGACAATCCCGTTGGTGTGATGCTCCCTTCAAATTCAAGGTCGTGGGTTTCCTGTTCCCACTGGGTGGGATGGTGAAACTGAATTTTCCATCTTTAAAATTCACTTTAGAGATTGGGCGGGCACTTCCATTTAAAATACAAACCGGCCTACCAGTGTGCGAACTCCCGAATGTTGAACTTCCAACCAGGAAGGTTGGTCTTTACCATTCATGCTAATAGTTAAATCCCAACGCCCTTCAAGTGCTTTTGAATCTTGAGCAAAGCAAGGTTGGTTTACTATTGATAATATCAATAAAATCAGCAGGCTGCAAAGTGTGTTTTTCATAAGATTGAATTCTAAGAAATCAAAGATGCAATTATCTGAGTTTATTTCACAGAAGTGTTACATGACCGGACAAAGCTTATTTGAACAGAATCGTTTAGCCTTTCTTCACTTGAGGCGGAGCGTAGCAACATTCGGCTGACTTCGAAGTAAACAACGATTGATGGATTTTAAGATCGTACGACTACCTCTTTGGCGTAAAACAACTGAGCACCCTCAAGCATTCTTTGTTAGGCCTAAAAAGCCCCGATTTACCGGGGCTTTACAATCTCACCTTCTCAACATCACGTTTAAAATATGTTTTCGCTTGAGAGTCAGTTTGGTTTCATCAAAATATACAATTTCATTGCTATCAAGAATACGAATTCTGTATGTTTTAGGGATCGTTGGCAGACACTCCAGAATCTCACCCACCTTTCCGCTCATCAGTGTCACACGGTCTTTCTTGTACATAACCCGTTATTAAAATTGTAATTTATTTCATTTAGTCGTTATCATCATCAATGTTGTCATCGTCATCATCATCATCGCCACCTTCGCACGATTTTTCCAAATTGCTTTAACGATGCTGGCCAGGCTGCTGTTGGTTGTATCATTAATCCGGATAATACCATCTTCACTCACTGTTGCATTACTTAAATCTACTCCACTAAACAGCGTGTCGAGATTGATCAGCACCAGAAAGTTTTTAAGGGAACCCTCTTTTACTTCAAATCCATTATCATCTTCAAATTCAAATTCAAGCGTCTCTTTGGAAGAAAATTCCACGCGCACACTGTCGCCCGTTGCGGGCTTGTATTTGAAGGCAAAGAACATGGAGTTATTATTGGCGAGCGTTCTTCCCAATTCAATTTCAAACTCTTCGTAAAAACCAGGTTTAAGGTTACCATTACAAACTCAGGGTTGCTGGTGCCGGCAATCAAGTCTACAACAAAGGAGCCCTTGAATTCAACTTCTTACATCGTCATCATCTCCGTTATCGTCATCATCATCCGTTTCAAATTCAAATTCCCGCACACCAATCATAGCCGTCTCGAAGGTATAGCCTCCGCTTTGAGTTCTTCCTGATTTATTTATTTTAGAAGTGTTGGTAGTTGCTTTCATAGTTAAATTCAAGCCTTCCATGGCGGGTCCATTGTCATTGCAACTCATCAACATCGTAAGGACCATCATCAACGCAAAAATGTAGTTTTCATAATTGTTTATTTGTATTTAGTTTATTTTTATTCTTCTATAACTTTTTGAACATCAAGTATCCGGGTGTCGTCATCGTCATCATCATCCTCCTCTTTCTCGAGACGGATTGTAGTGGATGTAAATTCCTTGACTGTCCAGTCCTCACTGATATCGTCAAAGGGATCATTGCCACTCATGGCAAGTAAAAGTTCGAGTTCTCCGCTGTCACCATCGGTCTCCCATGCTCCGGGGATGGTAGTTGGTGATTTCACAGCTTCCACAGATTTATCTGCGTTGAAGGTGAATACGTATCCCGTCAATTCACTGGTGCGATTTGATCCCTCATCTATAAATGAATCTACCTGCCACTGACCGCTTATCAGCAAGGTTACAAAGCCGGA
>JAAUQL010000228.1 GCA_012033595.1 Cyclobacteriaceae bacterium
ATTGATGTAAATCTCCGGTTTTGCTTATCGCCTGCAATAAAGGAACCTATAGAAGGATTGATCAGAGTTCTACTGGCTCCCACTAAAAGTAATGCTTCCGAACCAGTTTGATTTGTTTTAGCACAGCTAATAGATAGCAGTAAAAGAAGAAAAAAAACTTTATACATAAGCTATGGGCTTGATTTCAAAGATACTCCCAAAAAAAGAGATCACATTTACTCATAAGAGAATATTTATACATTTGCTTACAATCCACACTATATGAAACAATTATCTATCCTATCAATTTTGATACTTCTGGGCTGCCAAGGCCCGTTCAAAATTCAGAAAGGACCGACTCAATCTGTGCAAGCTTATTCCATTCCGCACTTTGCAGATTCAACTTCTTTCGAAAACGTGAAAAAAGGATTCCCGGTGGTTGATAAAATATTTCAAGACTATGCGGAGCGAAATCATTTCCCCGCTATTAGCTATGGCATTGTTGCCGCTGGTCAATTAATCCATACGAACAGTTTTGGAACCGCCAACCTTCAAACCAAGCTGCCTGCTAATTCCAAAACATTATTTCGCATTGCCTCCATGAGTAAAAGTTTTACAGCAATGGCTATTTTAAAACTTCGTGATGAAGGGAAACTTTCTTTATCAGATCCTGTATCGCAATACATTCCAGAAATGAACAGAGCCGGTGCCCTTACCACGGATGCCCCAGCTATTACCATTCAAAATCTGCTTACGATGGCTGCCGGATTTCCAGAGGATAACCCGTGGGGAGATCGCCAACTGGATGCAGCCGAAGCGGAATTATTAAATCAGGTGAGCCAAGGTATTTCATTCTCGAATGTGCCCGGGGTTTCTTTTGAATATAGTAATCTTGGTTTTGCTTTACTAGGTAACATAATCAAACAAATTTCAGGGTTGCCCTATCAAACATACATCACAGATAATATTATGAAACCCCTTGGTATGAATGATTCCAAATGGGAGTATAGCGAGGCGCCTGCCGAACAACTTGCTTTGGGTTACATATGGCAAGATGATCAATGGGTGGACGTGCCCCTGTTGCACGATGGTGGCCTATGGCGCGATGGGCGGATTAATTTGCTCCATCGAAGATTTTAGTAAATATGTTGCCTTGCATTTAGACGCATGGCCACCCCGCAATACACCCGAAAACGGGCCCGTGAAAAGAAGTTCAATTCGTGAAATGCACCAGCCTTGGCGATTCAATAATATTTTTGCGGATGCAAAAGACTCGAAAGTGGCGAACTGTGCCCGGTAGCTGTTGGATACGGCTACGGATTAGGTT
The DNA here is from genome assembly GCA_012033595.1 of Cyclobacteriaceae bacterium. Classification (GTDB taxonomy): domain Bacteria; phylum Bacteroidota; class Bacteroidia; order Cytophagales; family Cyclobacteriaceae; genus JAAUQL01. The sequence goes on from JAAUQL010000228.1 coordinate 1,307, forward strand.
GGCGAAAAGATTGCAATGGTATTGTTCGTATTTCTCATAGTGGTGGTTTGCCAGGTTTTGGTAGTGAGTGGCGTATCTATCCTGAATATGGAGTTGGCGTTGTATCGTTCAGCAACCATACCTACGGAGCGCCCGGCCTACCGAATGCGATTGCCTTGGATACGCTGATTTCAATTGCTGGCTTAAAGCCAAGGATACTATCACCTTCAGATATATTAAAGCAACGACAAGCTGAAATTGTAAAGTTATTACCGGCATGGAATAAAAATGCCCTGAATATCTTTGCTGAAAATTTCTTTATGGATGAAACTCGCTGGAGCGAAGAAAAACTTGCAACCCAAAAGATGTATGAGGAAGTCGGTTCTGTACTTACTGTAAAAGAATTAATTGCTGAGAACCAACTACGTGGTAGCTTTATGATTATCGGTGAGAAAAAAAATCTTAACGTATACTTTACGCTTACACCCGAAAAGCAGGCTCTCATCCAACAATTAGATTTTAAGTTTGTTTATAAGCAATAGTTTGATCATAAGTAGTATAAAATAATTAAAAGTAATTTATGGCGCCTTTCAATATTAAAATATCCTTTAAGCAGGTAATTGGCATTCTTCTATTTCAAGGATTACTCGCTACGTTTAATCCAGCCAAGGGCCAAGTACTTATTTCATTAATTTTTGGCAAAGCCTTGAATACGCCAAACGTTGAATTCGGGCTCACAGGGGGATTGAATCGATCCTACTTTAATGGAATGAAAGATTCCGAGGGTCTTAATAATTTCAATCTTGGATTTTACTTTCACATTCTGCTAAAAAACGAATCATACTTGAGTACAGGCGTTATTGGTAAAGTCGAATGTAGGTGCCACAGGCATGCCCACGTACTCCTTGGGTGATCCGGATTTTGATAACCTCTATCAGGAGGGCGTGCTTACCACTAAGGTAAATTATTTTTATTTGCCCATTATGTTTCATCAACGATTCAACAATCGGTGGTATCTGGAAGGAGGACTACAAGCCGGTTTAAGAAATAAAGCCAAAGACATTTTTGAAACGGATGTCCAGGGAGGTGACCTTTTATTTACCCTCGATACACGTGACGATTACACCCGACTAGATGCCGGGCTAATTGGGGGTCTAGGCTATAAATTCAAAAAGGAAATTAAAAGTATGAGTGCCGGAGTCCACTACTACCAGGGTTTTGTAGATATCACAAAACTGAGTCGTCTAATATTAAAAACGCTTCACTCTACTTCTTTATACGAATACCGATCGGAGTTGGTAAAGAGCAGGTGGAAAAATAATAACCTGGGTTAAATATAGGATACCCTGCCCAATAGCTGCGTGCTAAATCCAGCAGTGACAAAGTCTGAAATTTCCAGTGTCCAACTTTTTCAATTTTGATTAATCCGTACCTTTAGCCTTTTAATAAAAACAAATGGCCAGTAAGCTGAATGAATCCACGGGTAAGTCACTATGGCTTTTTGTTTTAATGCTATTGACCACCTGCGTGGCACTGGGCCAGTATTCAACTAGTACAGCTGACACTACATGTATACAAAGGGACCTGGCGGAAGTTATTCGCGAGGCACGAGGCCTTCCCCAAAAAGTCAAAGAGGATGATGCAGGTTCTCTTTTGCTTATCCCGATCATAGGCTCCAATCCTGCAACCGGATTTATGCTTGGTGTGGGTGGACAATATGCCTTTAAAATGCCTGAAGCCACACGGTACTCCCTGCTTAGTGGAAGCGCTCAGGTTACTACCAAAAACCAATACATTTTTATGTTGAAAAATACGGTCTATTCCCGAAGGC
>JAAUQL010000229.1 GCA_012033595.1 Cyclobacteriaceae bacterium
AGCCTCATTCCCATAAGTATAACCACTCCAACCGGAAGGATAGCTCCACTGCCACTGGGTAATATCCGCACTGGGATGCTGTACCCGAATATAATTCGGCTGACCTATGCATAACTGGTAGAAGGGTGAACCGGTGTTGGCATTTACCAGGCGCATAGAACCGGGTACGCCGGATACGCCCTGCCCAAACTGTCCTTCTTAATCCACATAATGCACCATTAATTCTGGCTTCAATCCAGCCTTGCCCACTACTATTAGAACTGGCAGTTACATTCGTCCCTGTGCCATTGATTGTAATATTACTGCTACTTGTCCACACAATATTATTAGACCCACTGATATTCACCGAAATAGGTGTATTTGTACAGATCAAGTTCCCCCCATTATTGATAAATATTCCATTGGTAACAGCCTGAAGGGCTGCCTGGGCATTGAGCCTCCCAAAGCCAAAAGTATTGTCAAATCCGGTAGTACCCATATCCGTCGCCGTGTTTTGTAAAATTGTCCTGACCTGGGCTTGGGTCAGCGTAGGGTTAGCCGACAATATCAGGGCAGCTACCCCTGATACCTGAGGACAAGCGGCGGATGTGCCACCAAAATTATTCATATAATTACCAGAGTTGTATCCATTTGTACCCATTCTGTCTGTTGTGTTTACATCTCCTTGAATGTTTCCAGAAGGGGCTACCAAATCCATTTCAGCCCCCCGGCTACTATAATCCAAGATAGCCCCATTCTTGTTGATAGCTCCCACAGTAATTACACCAGGCAGCCTTGCCGGAAAAGCTACTCCGTTAAAAGATTGATTAAAATTTCCGGAACCAAAAACGACTACACAACCCAACCTGACCCCATTACGCAACCTGCCCAAAGCCATGGCATCTGCAATGGCAGTTGAAATAACATCAATTTCTATTGGTTGAATTGTACCTGGAGGAATTACATAATTCCAGGAGTTACTCAATATATCTGCATTGCCCATTGCAGGGTTCCAAGCCCAGTTATCCCCTCTGCAATAGAACCTGCTGTTCTGGCTGGAGTAAAATATTTACAGGAACAATCTGGGCATTAGGGGCAACGCCTCTGATGCCTATGGAATTATTATGACTTGCCCCTAGAATCCCGGCACAGGCAATGCCATGCCCTACTCTTCCTACACAATTTCCAGATTGATCAACAATATTTACACCTTCAGGCCTACCATTGCCATTAACCGGGTTTGTAGGTGTAAAACCACCCAATACCCTTCCTGCCAAATCTTCATGATCTTCTACCCCATCATCGAGTACCGCTACCCTGATTTGGTCACAACCTTGGGTAATAGCCCAGGCTTCGGGAGCGTTGATGTCAATATTATTTGTGCCACCGTTTTGCCCTGTGTTGTTTAGGTAATATTGTTGGGGATAGAGTGGGTCATTGCTTGTTTCAACAGGCAGGGCCATATCTGGGTGGCACCATTCTACCAGCCCGCTTTCGTAAATCTTGTTGGAAATGGCAAACACATCTACTCCTGACTTTATCTTGAAATAGAGGTTTTTATAAATGCCAGCTTTGACAATTCTATTTGATCATCCGCAAATTGGATAATTTGCTGAGGGCTTATGTCGGGGAGTGGCCTGAGGATAATTTCACCATTGACCAGCAAAGGGGTATCATCAATTTTGTAGACGGGTAACTGGTATTCAATCGCTTCATGTTCAATTTTTTGCTGATCTTTTCTTAAATCATTGATTATCAGAAAATTACCCCCCCCCAATTTGAGTTTCCCTGACTTCTGAAAGCTCAAAACCTGCTTTCAACTGAAGGGCTACTTGTTGGGCGTTGCTGTTTTTGCTTATGCGTACAATTTGTCTGGATGGATTGGTCTGTACATAAATCTTCCTTTTACCAGAATAATAGTAAGAGGTTTGCGCAAGTAGTTCACCAATGCATAGGGTGAACATCAAGCTTAGAAGGATGGTTTTAGTCTGCATGGATGTCTGGACAGTTTTGGGTGGATATACTTTTGATACAATATTTTTTGTTGGGGAAATTCATGACCATAGCATCATTACAAGGAACTTGTTTAGTGCAGTTAGCTCCATTTTTACTTGCTTCAATATCTAAGGTAAAATAAAATGTATCCCCGTATTTTAAATCAAGCCCATCAGGTACGATGTGCGTGTTCTCAATTGAAATAACATTTGAGTAGCTTTTTCCATTAAACTCCCAAGGTTCACCTATCTGAATATTTTTAACCTGTACTACGAGTATACTTGGACAAGCACCTACAATTGCAACCCCCTCAAAACACCCGCTCAGGTCGGGGGAAGTTACTTCCTTTTCGCAACTACTGCCCAGGGCAAGAAATGCCAGGGCATACAGCCATAATTTTTTGATTACTTTCATAAATAAAAGACTATTAAATTTCGCCTACTCTATTTTCGGGATTTTCGGCTTGTTCCCAAAGTCATTCATTTCCATCACGAAGGGAAACGGGATAATGCTACTCCCTGGGAGTAGTTTTTATAAAAGTGGGGTTTAAGGGTTTGAGTACTATGAGGTTGATGTTTTGTTTTAGGTTAAAGATTGAAAATAATGAGCAAAAAAGGATTCGCGTGAAGGTCAGTTATGAAAACGAAGGTACGACTTCGTTTCAAAATATCCTAATTTGATCTTGGTTTTTTTATACTCCTTCTGAATGTAAGGGCATAGGCAAAATTGGGCTTGTATTGTGGGATAAAAAATTAATTTTCCGGATAAGATGCCAGTGCCAGGTATTTTAGAAGTGGTGAGTATAAGCAAAAAAAAATTTGTTTTGCATCCGGTGTGCTCAAAAAAATATTGCCCCGCAACCGGGCTGGTTGCGCTACAGTTTATGTCTCGCAACTGGGGCGGTTGCCTTACCGTTTATGAGCGTGAGCGAAGGCGCTCGTTGACCAAGTGCATAAACAGGCCCGGAAATATCTGCAAGACCAGCACTGGGCGCACAAGAAAAATCTTTATGCTTACACCGTTCTGGCGGTTAAAGATGCGCTACGGGTGGCATCTTTGGGTAATGGACAGTGACTAATTGTCATGATTGCGCCCCTTAACCAAGCAATGTAAACTTGGTAGAATTGGGCCGCGCAC
>JAAUQL010000016.1 GCA_012033595.1 Cyclobacteriaceae bacterium
CTGGCCTACCAGCTGGTCAACACCATCAGGCACATGCTAAAGGAACATGGGATCAACCACGACTGGAAAAACATAGTCAGGATAATGAACACCCAAAAGATACAGTCAGTGCTGTTGAACACAAAAACGAAACAAATGTGTTTACGCAAACCATCCAGGCCTATAAATGAAGTGCTGGAAATCTATCAGGCTACTGGTGCCAAATCAATGATCGCCGACCAGAAAAAATATGTAGTGTACCATTGATGATCCCTAACCATTGGATATCAGATATTTACATGATCAATAATACAAGTTGGGTTAAGCTTTTTTATAGGTGTATATGGTATTAATATTCATGTATTATCTATTAATACCCGTGTATATTAGGTATCTATTCGTGTCGTATGAATTATGTTTCGTTACAATTGATTTGCTTATCGTTGCATCTTTTTTTTTACTCTTTGTTTCTTAGTTTTTACTCGTTTAACCTGGCTTAAAAACCGTTTATCAGACTAACATATCAAATGCGATACAACTCACTTGCCCCTTGGTTTTTGGTTCATTTGTACCTTTAATATTATAATCTCCTGACCCCGGGCTAACTTTTAGCAGGCCTATTCGAGCTCTTTGCGCAATATCTTCCCAACATTGGTTTTGGGCAGGCTGGTTCTAAATACTATATGGCGGGGCACTTTATAGGAGGTTAGCATTTTTTTGCAATAGGCCTTCAACTCCTTTTCTGTCAGCGAGGGGTCTTTTTTGATCACAAAAGCTTTGGGGGTTTCAGTGGTTTTGTCATCAGGTACCCCTTTTACGCCAACTTCCAGCACTTTGTGATGCTGGGCAATTACATCTTCTATTTCTTTGGGATACACATTGAACCCGGACACGTTGATCATTTCCTTTTTGCGGTCAACAATATAAAAAAAGCCGTTTTCGTCCATTCTGGCTATGTCACCGGTGCGCAAGTACGCACCCACAAAGGCTTCTTCCGTTTCTTTTTTATTGTTCCAATATGCTTTCATCACTTGTGGGCCTTTCACACACAGTTCACCATCGGTATCGGGGGGCAGATGCTGGCCTTGTTCATCGCAAATGACCACATCGGTGTCGGGCAGAGGAATGCCAATGGTACCGATACGCTCTTTGCCATCGAAAGGATGAATACACACCACGGGCGAGCATTCCGTGAGGCCGTAACCTTCCATCAGCAGCACACCCGTCAGTTTTTTCCATCGTTCGGCTACAGGCCTCAATACGGCCATGCCCCCGCCAATGCAAAGTTTGAGCTTGCTGAAATCGATGCGGGTAAAGTCGGGATGGTTCATCATACCGTTGAAAAGCGTATTGACACCGGTGAACAGGGAAACGGGTTTTTTGCGCATTTCCTTTAAAAAGGCGGACATATCCCTGGGATTGGTGATCAGAATATTCTCTGCGCCCATCATAAAGAAGGTGATGAAATTGACCGTCATGGCAAAAATATGATACAAAGGCAGAGGGGTGACCACCACTTCTTTGCCGGCAACCAGCAGGTTTTTGAGCCACAACTGGTGTTGCATGGCATTGGCAAGCAGATTGCCGTGCGTCAGCACTGCGCCTTTGCTGATGCCCGTCGTGCCGCCGGTGTATTGCAAAAAAGCCACGTCTGAGGCGGAAACAAGCGGCAAGTCACTCGCTACTTCCGGTTGTTTTATGGTGTTTTTATAGGCTATGGCATGGGGCAGTTTGTACCCTGGCACCATTCTTTTCACGTGTTTCACCACCAGATTGGTAAGCATGCCTCTTACACCCCCAAGTTGATCGCCGATTTCTGTGATGATGATATGCCTGAGACCGGGCAAATTGGGCACGATTTCTTGCAATTTTGAAGCAAAATTGGCCAGAATGACAATGGCCTTGGCACCGGAGTCATGAAATTGATGCTCCATTTCACGGGCGGTATAGAGGGGGTTGGTATTAACGATGATGAGCCCCGCACGGAGTGCACCAATGACACACACCGGAAACTGTAACAGGTTGGGCAATTGTATGGCGATGCGGTCGCCTTTTTGCAGATGGAGCTGGCTGGTGAGGAACTGGGCGAAATTTTCGGATAATGCATCGAGCTCGCCAAAAGTCATGGAAACCCCCATGTTTGAAAATGCCGTTTTGTCGGCGTATTTTTCAAGTGTATCCTTAAAGAGATCGTTTAGAGCATCATATTTATGATCAGAAATAGTATAAGGCACTCCCTTTTCGTAATGCGCAAACCACGGCCTTTGTTTCATAATTGGGTAATGTTTGTCGAATAATCGGCAAAATTAAAAAAAAATATAAGCCGGGCAGACTGCCAGCCTACAATTCGTCTCCGGGTGGCGCGTTCCCCATTCCCGATGATCAGGTATCCCTTATCGGGAATGCCGCGTTCACCTCGATTTGCCGGGAGAAAGCCCGTATTTCTTTTTATAAATTTTAGAAAAATGAAAGGCCGATTCAAAACCCAGACTGAATGCGATTTCCTTTACGGTCTTGTCGGAGGTGCTGAGCATGTCCCGGGCTTTTTGTAGTTTTAGTTGTCTAATTAATTAATAGATGATTTAATTGTTGCAAATACATTTACCCCTTGATGCAACAATTCTTGATCTTTTTCCATTGTCATTAATTCACCAATTTCAACAGCGCGCTCGATTTGTTTTGATTTGCAGTTAGAATGCCATGCAATGGTTCCATTATAATTTATCCAATTAGCTTCCCATAAAGATCCCCCATATCTCGAAATGGCCACAAAATCATTTGAATAATTCAGTTGAAAGTCAAAATCCAGCCCTCGGTCAATTAGTTTTTGCATTTCAAATTAATCAATGTTCATTGCTGAAAGGCTGAAAAGTTCATCATCTTCCTGATGAACTTCGCTGCATGCAATATTCCAATCAATCCGGAACTGCTCACAACCACCAAAATATTTAGCTTCTAATATGTTTTTTTCAAAAACTAAGTTGGCTAAATGTATAAATATTGGCATTTTCTAATTTTTTGAATTATACAGCTTTTCGATCCAAAGGTTCTCATGTCGTTTTTGCCAAACAAAGCACCCCCAAGATGTTAAGAATGGAAAATAGTCGGAAAGCCAACTGTATAAATCATCCGGTAATCAAAAAATCTCTTTTCCACAGCTTGGAGCATGTATTTGAAGCAGCTTCAACTTGTTCATGAATGTTTAGGGTTGGAGTTAATTTTTACTACCTTCCATCCCCATTCATTTTTCTTTTTATTGAATGATAGTATCGCTCTTCCCTTTACTGGCTGACCATCAGTTAGCTTACCCTGTTCTATAATTTTGGGCTCAACAAAGATGTCCTCTATGAAACCAAAGTTCTGAGGAGAAATAACCTTTATTGTTCCTTCAAAATCTTTCACTGCAGCAGCTTTCACATTAGAGTCGGCTTTTTTAGCATATAGGATTTTATAAAAACCATCTTGTGCGTCTCCATTAAAACGTACTTTTAATAGGTCGCCGACTTGTGGTTTCGTCAAATTGCCTGAGTAATTGAAGAATCCAAATTTCCGCTTATCCTTCACAAAATTCAGCATACTCTTGTTTCCATTCACAAACTCAACTGCAATTATTTCTTCGGGAATGTCCTGAAACAATATTTCCTCTGCTTGCTTGATGTGATTAGAATACAAATCTTGGTTGTCCTTTTTAGCTGTGGCAGATTTATACCATTCCTGTTCTGTCCATTGCACTAATTGGTTTGGTAACTTCCATTCATGTTTTTCTCTGGTAGCAATCACCTTTTGGATTTCGGTTTTTGCCTCATTGTACCTTTGCCTTTCAACAAGCATTCCTGCAAATGTCTGTCGGAGCTTAACCAGAAAGTCTTCGGGTGTTTTCAGGCTTAATGCCTTACAGTAGCACGCAAACTGAATTTCTTTATCATCAGGAAATATTTCCGCCATTACTTCCCATACCCAGAAGTCGTTTCTTTTCTGCTTGGCAAAAGGTAAAAAGGAGGAAAGGATGTTTTCATCATCACCCAATGCCAGTAATAGCTTTGCCTTGAAGTAAGGCGGATATTGATACTCGGGACGTTCATCAATTATTTTGTCTAATTGGGGTAGAAATTTCCTGATTTTTTCTTTATTGATAACAGACCTAGGGTGAATTATACCTTGGGTTACCAGATGTTCGCCTTCAAGCAGTTCCTTAGAATAAGCTATGTGTGCCTGCTCAACAATTGACATTAATTTTTTGTCTTTAAATTCTTCCTTTAGATAATCTTCTAGACGGAAGTTTTCGAAATTCCACCAATCTGCAAAAGTTAGATAGTTTGACCAGTTTTGATAGCCTTTATGAAAAGCTTTGTAAATAAATGAATACGCTTCAGATGGCTTAGTGAAATGGAAGTCCATGATAATTTCAAACAACTCATTGATTTTGCCATAATCAACATGCTCTGTTTTTTGTAATGCAAAAACCAAACTACCGATCTGCCATGCACAATTGTCAAAGACCATTTTCTCATCTGCGGGTAAGCGCAAATCTTTAATCTTGATTAGATTTTCTTTGAATGTATCAAATGAATCAGGTTGAGCGAATTTTTTGAGATAATCATAATACACCCATGCAGCAGCCCGCTTATTCCAAATGTTTTCGGGTTCAGTTTCCAAAGCCTGATTTGCCATTTGCAAAGCTTCATCAAGCTTTCCCGCTTGTCTAAGTTCTTTGATTTCTTTAAATGACATAATCTGCTTCTTTTAGGTTGTTTACAATGGATTTGAATTTGGCAAGAAGTTCGGGGCAGTCACATTTTTTTTCTAATGGAAGTACCCGACCAAAAAAACCTGCTTTATCATATTCAAAGTCAATTATGCAAGACCGCCCATTATTTTGTATGGTATATCTTTCACGGTATTCGAGATGCTGAATGTTGGAAATGATTTCACCTTTTGATAAACCACTACTGATAAAATCGAAAAGATTTTTCAAGAATGGCTTTTCTTCCTCAATTGCTGCATCAAATTCAATTTGCGTTAAAATGCCCTCAACATTATTTCTGTTAACTATAATTGGCGTTGCATTCTCGAGTATTTTCGTGATAGCTTCAAATAACTCATCAGAATTGGTTTGTGCAGGTAGCTTTTGAAAATTGCTTTTAAAAACATTCTGAATATTTATCCAATGTTTGAAGCCTGCTGTTTTTTCTTCACTTTTAAAAACATAACGAATTTCATAATCACCAACTTTTTGCCAAGCTCCAATATCTATGTAATGATTTCGCATGTTGTACCATCTGTGAATGAAATGATCTTGGATTGTTAAAGGTGAATCAGCTAGTCCAAACTTATCCAATTCAGGTAAAACCTCATTCATGTTGATTTCAGCAACTCGGTTTGTTTGTCCTGTCAACGCATTAAAGGCTTGTTGAACATTGACTTCTATAAAATTCATTCCTGAAAAGGATGAAAAATAGGGTGGATTGATACAAAACAGTTTTTTGGATGCTCTGGTAACTGCTGTGTATGCCCAACGATAAAATTCTGAATTGTTCTTACCTGAGCGGTTATGCTCCGATTCATAAAAGTTAAAGTCCGTCTGTGTACCTCTGTCCCAAAAAACAAAAGCATTTGCCCATTCACCACCCTGGGCTTTGTGGCAAGTAACAACATACCCGTATTTGAGAAGAATACAGTTGAAATACTTATCATTGATAATGGCTTCTTTAAACTCCTCGGTACCCTTTTTAAGATTGGGATGCCTATTTTTGAAATCTATATACAGCGCCCTTTGTTCTTCAGGTTTTAGGTAATTATCTCCGTAGAGGTAGTTTTCTAAAATAAATCCGTTTATGGTTTTGGGCTTATTATTTTCGTCAGGCAATACAAGGCTAATGCTTCGCCATGTAAGGCTCACGCTTTGGGTTTTACCTCTTTTGGAGTAGAAACTAACTTCTCTGCTTTCAACTGCCAGACCGGCTTCTAAAACAACCGCAAATTCTCCGTTCATGATACCTAGACGGTAATTGTTTCCTCCTATGATAACTGTGTCAGATGGTTGAATTGGTAAATCATCTCCAAATTTATCTTTACGGATAGCTCGGTTCAAATCAAGTGCTGTTTTGTTTTTGTAGCAGATGATGATTTTTTGGTCTTGTTGAGACTTATAAGTTTCGAGATAAGCCGGATAAGCCGGATTGAAAATGTCCCGATTATTTTCTCTCAAATCAAAATCATTGAAGTAGCCAGAAGTTAGGCACTGTCTTATTTTTGCGGCAGAAAGTAAAACTCCATTGTTCGCATCCTGACGCTTTACTTCCTTCATTTCCGCTTGCGAAAAAGAAACCTTATAAGTCTCACTTAGATAATTGGGATCAAGTGCAGGAGAGAAGTTCATTCCAATTGGTGGCAACTGAGCAGGGTCACCTATGAAAATGATTTTACTGGTTGTGGTAGCTTCTTGAAATCTTCCATAAGTCATTAGGTCTTGCAACAAATGACCACTACCAAAGCGGAAAAACTCGCCTTGGCTCAAAACATCACTTACCATTGATGCTTCATCTACTATCAGAACCGAATCGTGAACTTCTGGATTGTTTCTGATTTTGTATTGATACAAAAACGAAACATCGTTTTCATCTTCACTCTGATTGATCTCCAGCAACACTTCAAAGCTGTATATACCTTTGTGAATGGTAGTAGATTCAAAGCCTGTTTTTTGATTGATGACTTTTGCCGCTCTGCCAGTTGGAGCCATCAATTGATATTTCTTTTCTAAAGATTGTAGATATTCGACAAAACCTTTGAGCAAGGTTGTCTTACCACTTCCCGCATATCCCTGAAGGATAAACACCCGCTCATTACTTTCTAAAAAAGCGTGAAGCATTTCCAACGCATTGCGTTGGTCGTTTGTAAGATTGATATGTTGGAAATGGTCAAAAATTTTCATGGCTGTTACTCTTTCATGCAAAGATTATTTTTATCTGTGCGGTGTATCTGCATTAATTCAGGATTGAAAAAAAGTTTGACTACATCTAAAATTCCCATTATCTCTGGAATGGTAATGTATGAGCCGCCTCCATGAGCGGCCTTTGTATTTCTTAATTGATGAATTCTCCCAAACGATTTTAAGTAAGCATTGTCTTTGTGATGCTTAAATGCCAACACGAAAGATATTTTTGCTAGTGATTCAACTTTAAATTCATTTTCAATTACCGTTCGCTGAAAGTAATTTCTATTTCTATCTTTCTCATATTTAAGTGCCCACTCAGGCTTCGAGGATGAACTTAAAGAGATTACTCTTTTTGTTCGATTGTTAACATAACATTCAGTGGTCGAGACAAACTCGAAATTCTCGATTTGATTGGTATAATCTTCCAAGATTTGGTAATAAGTTAAATAGGCAAGGTTGAAGTATTTATTGTCCTTTGATGCATATTTCAACAATTCAAAGGCTATGTCTAATGAAGACCTAGCCCTATCGTAAAAAAGTTGATAATTAGTGTTTTTGGTTGAGAAGTCATTGTCGATGAACTCAATTGCTTTCTTATGGATTTTGTCAATTACTTTAAGGTAGTTTTTGTCCAAAGCCTCTTTGATTGCTTTTACCAAGTTGTCATAATTCGTTTTACTCGCATCGTCTGAAACTGGAATTTCCGGTGACTCCTTAATGAAGTAGCCGTCAGCACCAGCATCCAACAAGGCTTTCATGTTCCAAGCCTTGTTGGATGCAGTCAAAATGATTACTTGTATTCCTTTATTGATGCCTTTGATTTTATGTAGTAGTTTCAATCCTGACAATTCATCCAAAGGAAGTGACTCAGAAGCCCTATCTTCTTCTGGTTTAAGTCTTAAATCCAGAAAATGATGTCTTTGCTTTCATAGTCTTGGTATGCGTAAGCTTCTTCATAAGTAGTAAGTATATCTAATTTTGAACTGTGAAGGTTAATATTGCTCTTTAAGATATGCTCAAGAACTTCTTTCCAACCTTCGTTTGCATTATCGTCAATAAGCATTGCGTCACAACCTTTGCTTTGCAAACCGATTTTTGTATATCCATGTGGCTGAACATTTAGATCAGTTTTAGAAAATTGGTACTTGAAGTACAAATCGGTGGGAAGTTTAATGGATGTTAGCTCTATGCCTGCAAATTTTGCCAAGCGGAAAACACCCCATTCATTAGCGAGTTGGTGGCCTTGTTCCCGCTGATTGGTAATGAGAAGTTTTGGTAAAACCTGACTTTTTAATTCTTCCTCTGTGATATGATTGTTGAATCCATCAATTGTTTCTTTATTCAAATCGAATGATCCAATTATTTTAACTCCAGGTGTGAATAGCAGAACCGAAGTCTTTTCATTGATATTGAAGATTTGATTGCCTATAATTTCATTCCTTGTTTGTTCGGATAAGAACATTATTGGAATTAAACGTTTTTTCCCAAGCTCTTTTGTAAGCCGGATGTGTAAACCAACCCTTAATCCGGTATAATCACTGTCATCTTTGCCAAGTCTAACAGGAATAATAATTTTCTCAATATCAGGATATTTGGAAAAGAAATGCTTAACCCATTCGTCAATTTTTTGGTCAGTTATCTCTTGGAAATATTCAATCCTGATAAATCCAAATTCATCTGCTAAATTCTGACTACCCTCAGCTATGATGGCGATGCTATTGTTCATATTTTGTGATAATTTGTGAGACAATGAATTTAATGTCAAGGAAGAGTTCTTTGGCTGAACAGGATTTTTCGAGGTATTTATCATCAAATCTTGCAAATTCTTCATCGCATGTTTCTCCGTAAAGAAAGTAAAAAAGCTCCTTTAAGTCTTTATACTCTTCTGTTCCACCCATAAAGCTTGATTCATACTGAAAATTATTAGAATTTCCTCTTAATAATAGTCCAAGCCTGTCTTGTATAATTAGGCTCTTTTCTATTTCATAGTTGTGCCCATATATAAATTCTCTAACTTGAATTGGTTTTTCGCGATTATACTTCTGTCTTTCTAGGAAGGTGACTAGGTAATGGTAAAACCTATCTTTTTCATTTTCGAGATAACGTTGTCATTGTTTTTGTCCCAAATGGTAGCAGCTTCACCTCCTGTAAAAACAATTAGAGGCAGGTTTTCCTCTTTTGCCATATAACATACTCTTTCTTTAAAGTTTTTTGGAGGGAATGAATCGTGGATGAAAATTGCTCTAGCATTTTGGATAATTTCGTTCAGTCTTGTGTCATCCAGTGGCTTGTCCACATGGGTGATGAAATTGCTAAAATTTAACAGATGTTCTAACACATCAAGGCTATAGTTCTTTGACATTTGATTGTATTGGTTATCATCGAATAGGTACATCATAATTCAAGAATAAAATGTTAATACATGTGTGAAGCCATCTATTGTTTCTTCTGTTTTTTCATATGGTTTTTTCCCAGTAGTGGGGTTAAAGAGCAAATTCATTTTATTGATATTTGGGTTTGGATTGATTGAAGTAATTGACCAGTCGCAAAGTTGGTAAAAAATTTTTTCTACTTCTTTCAAGTCACCTCCCAAAAGCTCTGTCTCTTTTAGTTCCTTTGCACATGTGGAACCAACATGTGTAATTTTCAATATTCTCATTCTTTGATTTCCATCCCTTTTTGTTTCGAGAGCCACTCTAACTTTATTGCCATTCTGAATTCTTTGGTGGAAACTATTAAATATGATTCCCAATCCGGAAATGAAAGCATCTACGTCAGTATAAAAGTTTGGTCTACCAATTTTTTCATAATCAATATCAAAAGACGTGAGTAGTCCCTTTTTCGCTAGAACAAATTCTATAAGTTCTTTAAGATTTTCTTCAACTCGGATGCTTTCTTTAAAGGCGTTTATTTCAGATTGAAAATGTAAAAGGGGATGTTTATTTGGGTTTTCAGAACACCATTTTTTTACTTGGTCTGAATGAAAAGAGAAACTCATAGGTTTGTCTTTGAAATACCAGCTTATATTACTTGGCCCAATAAAAACTCGTGATCTTGAATAAAGAGATTTTGGGATTAAGTATTTTCTTGTTTCAATAGCAAACTTTTCTTCAACTTCTTTGAGCAGCCTCTCAAGAATGAAAGTTTGTCCTGGCTTAGTTAAATCGTGAACTAAATACTTAAAAGGATGGTCATCGGAACTAAATAATGACAAAAAAGCTGTTACATCAATCGGTTTATGTTTATTTAAATCAAATGTGGCTGACTCTGGTTTTCTCTTTTTATCAGTTATAGAAATTTCTACTTCACCCAAGTCAATAGGCACATACCCATTTTTCTTGTAAGCATTTGCTAATTCAGTAGTTGTAATAACAGGGTCTTCCATGACATCAAGTTTACCTATTTCGTTTTCAGCCAAAGAATAAAACTTATCTTTTATCCTTTGGCTAAGATTTTTTGATTCTTCTATCCTTTTTTGAAGTGCTAGAAAAAATTTTTAATTTTCTCTCATCCATGTAGTTAGCTGATTTAATTTTTTTTCTGCGATTTTAATACCTTGACTTTCCCAAATATCAAGTATAGTTTCAACTACTTCATCGTCTAAAGATGATGCTTTATTCGTATTATTAAGATGCACCAATTTATCAAGCCTCTCCTTCAATCCCTCATAAGTCCCATCCTCAACTCCTTTCACCATTTTTAAAAACTCCAATTTTCCATCTAACACATTCGCTAAATGACCTTTGATGTTTTTTACATGCCCTTTTTCGGCAATGTAATCCCGTTTAAAAATCTGTTCCGCTTTTTCATAGCCGTATTTTTCCCAATAGTAAAGCCACATGCGGATTTGCTTTACATATTTCCTGCGGACATTTGCCTTGTCGTTTACTATCAATCCGGTTGCTTCTTGCCGGTAGCCTGCTTTTTGTAAACGAGTTTTTTTTGGGTTGATAACCAGTTTTTCTTCTTGAATCAAACGCTCCAATTCAGATACAAAATCATTATAAGCCCCTTTTCCATTCAAAACAGGATTTTCAACTTGCTGATAAATGTTATGCGGCGACGAAAACGTAATGTCATCAGCGTATCTGGTATAAGTCGCGCCAAATCGGTTGGCAAGTCCTGAGAGTCTGCGGTCAAGCTTTTTGCAAAGAATGTTGGTTAAGGTAGGAGATGTCGGACTTCCTTGTGGAAGTACGGTTTTTACTTCTCCTTCAATTTCAAATGGGTGAGTACAAAGACTTGCCAACAAAAATGCCAATGGTTCTTTGTCCCCATTTAGGTTGAATGGCTCATACATAAAGCCCATTTTCACCCTGTTGCGGTCAAACGAATGAAAAAAGTCTTTCAAGTCCATATTTAGAACATAATGATGCCCCACGTGCTTTTTAGCATTGTCAACTATAGACTTTTCCAAAACAAAACCTGTAGCCGCTTCATGCGGCTCATAAATACATTGCAGAACAAAGTTTAATGAGCGAAGTATTGATTTTAACCCTTTAACAGGCGCATGGATTGTTCTGTCTGCCCCGGATTTTTTTTGATAGTAAACGTTTGGTACCGCTTCTTACAAAGTGCGGGATTAGCGTAATAAGTCAAGGACTTCAATTGAACTGGTTTGCACTCTTCGCCATAAAGTAGATTCTTAGCTTCACTCAATAGTTTCATTAAGTCCTCTTTGCTCTGCATATCTGCAAATTGATTTCTTATATGATCTATATGTGTCTGTTCAATTTTCATTGTTAATAATTTAAAGTACTTTGAAACACATGCCGGATACTCTATTTGTATGAACCCAACAGTTCAGGGTTTAATACTATACCTATTCATCACTAATAAATACATCCATAACAACTTCATATAATAAAACTTATCATACAGAAGATGCTAAAAATACCTAAGTGACATTCATCCCAAACCAGGTTCGGGAGAAGATGCCGATCGTTGTTTCACTGGTTACCCAGTTACTCCCAGCACCCACGAATCAATATCTTGTTGCAAGTGTTTCAAAGAACTTCTGCAAAAGTATAGTGCTTCTGTGCACTCAATCTGCACGGCTAAGATACGAATGAATATTAGTTAGAAAAGGATGTTCTTTGATTCCTTTTATTGCCTTGTTGCTTAGTGGAATAAAAGTATCTTTGTGGAGTGCACTCGTCCTGCACGAATAATTAAGATTCTCATGTCTGTAAACAAGAATGCTTTAATTCGCTATCAGGTTTTAGACCGTTGTTTCCGCAACACGGGCAGGATGTATTTTTGGGAAGACCTCTTGGAAGAGTGCAATAGAGCATTGATGGATTTTGATCCAAACAACGAAGGAATTCAGAGAAGGCAGCTTTTCGATGACATCCGGTTCATGGAAAGTGAACAAGGTTGGTCTATTCCCCTTGGCAGAATCCGTCATAGTCGCAAAGTGTATTACCGATATGAAGACCTGTCATTTTCGATTAGCAACCAACCTTTGAATGATTCGGAAGCAGAACAGATAAAATCAGCCCTTCAAATATTTTCTCGTTTTTCCGGTACACCTCAATTTGAGTGGGTTAATGAAATGATTCCAATGCTCGAATCAAAGTTTGGATTGATTGCGCGAAAAAATGAGATTATTAGTTTTGAAAGCAATGTTGACTTAAAAGGGCTTAATTTTTTGACCTCTTTTTTCAATGCCATTGTAAATGAACGAGTCCTGTTAATACAATATAAGGACTTTAGAAGTTCTGAACCTTATGAAATAAACTTTCACCCATACTATTTAAAACAGTTCAATAATCGGTGGTTTGCTTTTGGTTTAAACGCGAATAACCTAATTCCAAGCTGGAATCTTGCATTAGATAGAATTGAATCATTGTCTGAAACGAATTTAAAATACAAACCATCTAAAACGGATTGGGAAGAGTATTTTTATGATTTGGTTGGGGTAACACATCCAGAAGGTGTCGAATTGCAAGAAGTCGTTTTGAAGTTTTCATCAGAAGTCGCTCCTTATGTTATCACAAAACCGATTCATCCAAGTCAGAAGCACAAAAATGACCCAAATGGTCTTGAAGTCAAATCAAAGTCTTTCCAAATTTTGAGTTGGAAAGACTAATTCTTTCTTTCGGGGAACAAGCCAAGGTAATATCTCCACAAAGTTTCAAAGAAAGAATTGCTCAACATCTCAAATCCGCTAGTGGCCTTTATTGATTTTGGGCAAAATTCAAGCTTTTTTTGGTTATATGTTAGGGCTTTGTGTGTCGTCCAAAACCAAAAGCGCATGGATGTGTGGTCGACTTTAAACACTTGTCGCTAATATTATTAAAATTTTTTTCATTTCATTTTCCTTTTAGTTTTACCTACTACTTACGATTTATGGCACTCCTGTGCTCTATATGTTTTACTCTATATAAATTACAGTTAAACTTTTCGCCTGAATGTTAATCCCTTTATAATTTGTTTTTATCATTGCCTTGCTTTCATTTCTCAATTGCTTTTAAAACCCTTTCCTCCTGAATCAGCACGTCGCGCATTAAAAGATTGTGTGGAAACTTTCTGTGTTTTGAGTTCTTGAAACCTTCTAGGATTTTTATGAGTGACGAAGCTGTAATCAAAGACAAATTCAATTCATATTCAAGTCCGCAATCTTTTATGAAATCATCCGAAAAGTCAGGTGCTACAAGCAAGGATTTTATAACTTTATGGTCATTACTCTTGGCCAGCTGGGCATAGGCCTTCAACTGTCTTGACACAGAACTGAATTTGTTATATCCACTTTCCTTAATCGTCTTACATTCAATTAACATCAAGTCATTATTGCCGAGGTTTATCAAGATATCAATTTTATCCTTGCTGGTATTCAGCTTTTTCC
The DNA here is from genome assembly GCA_012033595.1 of Cyclobacteriaceae bacterium. GTDB lineage: Bacteria > Bacteroidota > Bacteroidia > Cytophagales > Cyclobacteriaceae > JAAUQL01. Next base: position 13,761 of record JAAUQL010000016.1, read on the forward strand.
TTAAGCGTTCATCAATGTTAAAACCGAGAAGGGTGAATATTTTTTTTGTCAATTCTTCGAATTTTATTCCTAAGTCTGCTTCTTTTATTATTATACCATTCTCTTTGAGTGAAGACAGGTTTCTAAAACCAATGTTTTCATAATTTTCCAAATAGAGATTTTCCGCGTCTTTATAGGCATCAAGGATATTTTGAATAAGGTCACCTCTTGTTTTAATTTCTTTTAGTTGACAAAATGATTCAAGTTCCTTTTCCGTTGCTATTTCGAGCACATCCTGTGGCTTAATGTTATAATCAAGGAGATAAGTGCTTTTTAACACATTCTCGTCCTGAAGTTCAAATTCATTTTTCAGCTGCTTGTTAAGTCCAGTCAAAACTTTTCCCATTTCACCCAACATTTTATCATAACCATCAACTGATATACCCACTTTTTCATCCTTTTCAATATCTTCAAAGTATTTGATTAGGTTTGCCGTCTTCTCCTCAATTAGAGTGCCTTTAAGAGGTGGAGAAATTTTCAACCCTTTATCGCATAGATCATTGATGAATTTCTTCTTGTCTGTAACCTTGGTTCCTTCTTTGTGGACATCTTCCATCAACACACGTGAAAATGAAATACCCTCATTGATGATTTCTTTGATTTTTTGATCTAATGGCAATCTCCAATCCAAGCGATGCTGTTTGCATATTAGATTGATTTGTGGCTCTCTCAACAAGCGCAGTGCTCGTCTGAAAAATTTGTCTGCCACCTCTTTGCCTCTTACTTTGCGAAGTAGCCTAACAACTTCATCAGCCACATAAACAGTACTTGTTTTTTTTGCGTAAAAACTCACGCCCAAAGACTTAAGTTCATTGATAACTGTATCAATTTCTACTTTTTGTACAGGTACTATTAAGTAATTTATAAGTTTTACCTCATCTTGCGAAAGGCCAAGCTGATTGGAAAGTGTTAGAAGGATTGACTGTTCGTCAATGGTTACTTTACGTTCTTGGTTGTTTTGGTCGTCATTCAGATAGGATGTTTCTAAACATGCCCTATAAACCTTGTAGTCCCTTCGTTTTTGCTCGCTTATTTCTGATTTTTCATCCTCAATGGAATCTTTGAATATTTTAAGTTTTTTATCAAGGATCATGAGCTCCTTTTCATAGAGTCTTGCAAACCAATCTTGTTTCATAATACAGTTCCCGTCCCTTGAGATTATATCTGTCAAAATGTCGAGCTGGGATGTTGTATTTTCAAATTCATCTTTGATGTATGCGGCAAATTCGTCTTCAACAAGACTGAAAACCTTAGCCACATTTATATTGTCCATATTCTTCAAGTCCCTACTCGAATCTGATAGAATTTTGTCGACAGATTTGGCATTTTTAGGGTTGCCAGCAAGAATGCCATCAATTATTTTAAGGAATGAGTTTTTCTCGAATGAATTAAGCTTGTCAAGGATTTTTTCCAGTTTCATGTTCTTTCAGGGTTTAAAGGAGCAAATTGATTTACAAGGAAAATGGATTATAGTCATAGCGCTCCCTTATTCAATATTTTGACAAAAAATCATATTGCGGTCTTTGAGGGATAGCTTTTTTGTAAGGATAAGGGCATCAGGAATAACATAAAAAAATTCTACCTTGGAAAAAATTAAATATAAGTTAACTGGGCAATTAAATCAACATATTGGGTTTAATCCCGGTATTGTTAGAAAACTTATTATCCATTCTAGTTGGTTTTGGAAATTACTTATATGTCTAGAGGCCATAAACGCTGCCTCAATCTCCTTTTCTGTCAGCGTGAGTCTTTTTGGATCACAAAAGCTATTGGGGTTTTGATGGCTTTGTCATCACACAAACTTTTGCGCCAACTTCCAGCACTTTGGAATGCTGCGGTTCCCATTCCCGATGATCAGGTATCCCTTATCGGGAATGCCGCGTTCACCTCGATTTGCCGGGAGAAAGCCCGTATTTCTTTTTATAAATTTTAGAAAAATGAAAGGCCGATTCAAAACCCAGACTGAATGCGATTTCCTTTACGGTCTTGTCGGAGGTGCTGAGCATGTCCCGGGCTTTTTGTAGTTTTAGTTGCAGATGGTACTGCGCAGGCGACAGACCGGTATAGGTCTTGAATAATTTTCTGAAATACGAATAGCTCATGCCATAACCTTCTGCAAAAGCTTCCATTTTTATAGACTGACCCAGGCGCTCTCTCAGGTCAAATTGCGCCTCCTTAATACGCTTTTCTATCCCTTTGCCTTCAAATTCCTGATTTTTGACAGTGGCTATGATTTCGCCAATGATGCTCATAATCCGTCCGGCTATTTGCTGCTGGTACCCGGGATGTTCCCTCACAGATTTTTCGATGATGTCTTCGAAGCAGTGGAGCAGTGTGAGATTGTGTCCCACCCCATAGCCGCCTCTGTTTTGAACAAAAAATTCGTGGCGGAAGATATTGTTGGCATAAGACCCGCGAAATCCTATATAGTATTCGTCCCAGCCAGTGGACTGGTCTGGTTTGTACCTGTGCCATTGGCCGGGCAGAATAATGAAAACGGAGCCTGGGGCAATAGTATATATGCCGTCTCTGGTTTCTAATATCCCCTTGCCTTTGGTGATATAAGATATTTGAAATTCGTCGAGTATCCTTCCTTTTTCCCACGAAAAGTGGTAGCCCTGAGGATGCCGTGCCAGAGGATAGGGCGCAAGGGGCGGATTGGTGGTGAATCCGGCCACTCTCAGGTACAATCCCCATTCCACATCAGCTTGGTTTGCGGTCAAATATTTGAAATTGATGCTTTCCATTATTGTCAAATAAGACATTCAATTTATCATTATACCCATTTTATACCATATTTTAAGTAAATAGATTTGATAATAAATATCATAAAGGATAAATATACGTGTAAAGCTCACATAATATTGCAGGAGGTACAGCATGGCATTTGATGATCCGCTATCGAACGTAAAGAGCTTGCATAAACCAAAATGAAAAAATGATGAAAGAGCAGTCTATTCTGAATGCCTACGAACTGGCAAAAGAACAATATCAATCTGTGGATGTACAGGTAGAGGACACCCTAGCCGACCTGGACAAAATAAACCTATCGGTGCATTGCTGGCAAGCCGATGATGTGTCGGGCTTTGAGCAGGATGCCGGTGCGCTCGGGGGAGGCCTGGCCGTAACAGGAAACTATCCCGGAAAAGCAAGAAATATCCAGGAAATGCGTACCGATTTGCAAAAGGTGTATAGCCTGGTGCCGGGTCGGCAGCGCCTGAGCCTGCATGCGATCTATGGGGAATTTGGCAATAAAAAAGTCGACCGGGACGAAATTAGTATCGATCACTTCCAGGGTTGGGCTGATTGGAGCAGACAATATGGAATAGACCTCGATTTCAATGCCACCCTGTTTTCGCACGCCAGAGCCAATGAAGGCTTCACGCTTTCGAGCAAAAATGAGGGCAACCGGCAATTTTGGATCGAGCATGTAAGGCGTTGCAGGGAGATCAGTGCCTGGTTTGGCAGGCAGCAGGGAAATACCTGCGTCCACAACACGTGGATTCCGGACGGAATGAAAGACACGACCATCGACCGCTTTGGCTACCGCAAATTGCTCATGGAATCGCTGGATGAAGCGCTGCGTATCAAGTACCCGACCAGTGAAATGAAGGATGCCGTAGAAAGCAAATTGTTTGGCATTGGCAGCGAGTCTTTCGTGGTGGGGTCGCATGAGTTCTACCTTGGATATGCCATTTCCAGGGGCATATTGCTGTGTATCGATGCAGGCCATTTTCATCCTACGGAAGTGGTGGGGGACAAGATCAGCGCGGTATATCAGTATGTCGATGAGGTACTGCTGCACCTGACCCGGGGGGTGCGTTGGGACAGCGACCACGTCATCACCATGAACGATGAAACCGTATTGATTGCCCAGGAGCTCAGGCGCATGGATGCCTTTGGCAAGACCAGCATCGGGCTCGATTTTTTCGATGCCAGCATCAACCGGATCGGTGCCTATGTTTCCGGTATCAGGTCGGCGCAGAAGAGCATTTTATATGCCTTGCTGGAACCCACCGACACCTTGAGGAAATATGAGGAAAATGGCCAATGGTTTGAGCGGCTGGCGCTGCTGGAAGAAATGAAAACCAAGCCTTTTGGGGCGGTTTGGGATTTTTATTGCCTGCAACACGATGTGCCGGTAGCACAAGACTATATTGCTGCCGTGGGTGAATATGAAAAAAAGGAGCTTTCGAACAGAATATGATCGGCAATGAAGTCGCTGGCATGCACCGGTAAGGAAAAAGGGCATGGCCAGCGACATCACAATATGAAATTGCATCAGATGCCGCCTGGTGATGCAAGAAACAAGCACCTGAGTAAAAAGTGTAAGCGTGCTAGAGATCGCGGCGCTGCTATAGTTCCATACGCCACAGCGGCATGGTCATGCAGCGGGGGCCACCCAGGCCGCGTGACAGTTCAGACGAACTCGTTTCGAGTACCTCTACCCCGGCTTCTCGCAAGGCACGGTTGGTAAATTTATTCCTGTTGTAGGTGATCACCCGTCTCGGCCCTATGGCAAACACATTGGCACCGTCGTACCATTGCTCACGCGAGGCAAAATCTGCATTGCCATCGCCGGTTTCCACCACCTCCAGGTAGGGGATTTCCTTTTTCAGTACCGTGATAATGGATTCGTTGAGTATTTCCTTGCTAAGGGCTACTGTGCCTTCAGCATCAATACTTTCCTTTCTATACACACAGGTTTGCAAGATAGAGTTCATGGCATCGGGATAGGTGACTACCAGGTTTTCGTCGATGATGGTGAATACCGTGTCGAGGTGCATAAAATTGCGCTTCGGAGGTAGCTGTACCTGATAGACACGCTCTACGGCATCGTTTTTCAAAATCTCCCGAGCCACCATGGCAATGGCATTTTCATTTGTTCGCTCGGAGCACCCGATGGCCAGCGCTTTGGCCGAAAGCACTATTACATCTCCTCCTTCAATGGTTGGCGTTTCGGTTTCAAGAAGAGGCCCGGAAAAAATTGGCCGGTAAATGTCTTTGAAATCCGGATGGTTTTCGAAAATCATTTGTAAAAGTCGGGATTCTCGTTGTCGGCCGGAGAATTTCATGTGGCTGCATATCACCCCTTCCTGAATGATGGCTGCAGGGTCGCGCATAAAGTACAAATTGGGGCTGGGATCTATCACATATTTTTCGTGTTCGAGCCGGCTAATGAACTCCCCTTTCATTTTCCGTTTGAGTTCTTTTACTTTTATTCCGGCTATCAGCATGTTGGCACATTCAGCAGTTGAATACCGCGCCAGCAAATCATCGGTAAAGCTTTCGGAATCAATATGCATGAGCAGGTCATTGAAAAGCTGCGTTTTTCGCCCTGGTTGTTGGAGAACTTCTATCAGCAAATCGCGCAAGCGGTACACCTCGGCTCCCGAGGCATTTCTGATCAGACTGGTAAATTCGTCGTGCTCTTTCTGCATACCTTCCAGGTAGGGGACATCTTCAAAAAGCAGTTCACTGGTATTGTCTGGGGTCAGTCGTTCTATTTCACGTCCTGGTCTGTGGGTGATCACCGCCCTTAGCCTGCCAAATTCAGAGTTTAATTTTAAATTCATTGTATTTGTATTTCTATTAATTTAATAATTTGCCCCAGGTAGTTTTGGTCGATTTCCGAAAAATCGTTGAGCTCGGTACTATCGATGTCGAGTATCAAAAAGACTTCATTTTGCCGTAAGGCAGGCAACACGATCTCAGACCTGGAGTGTGAGCTACAGGCTATATGTCCAGGAAATTTTTCGACGTCGGGCACTATGATGGTATGCTGCCCGACCCATGCGGCACCGCACACACCCTTTCCTTTTTTTATTCGCGTACAAGCCACTGGTCCCTGAAAAGGTCCCAAAACCAACTCCTCGCCATCCACGAGATAGAAACCTATCCACAATAAGTCAAGGGATTCTTTGAGCGCTGCGGCTATATTGGCCAGGTTGGCGATGAGGTTGGTTTCACCAGCAATCAGGGCGACGATCTGTGGGATCAGTTCCTGATATTTTTGTTCACGTCCAAGCCCGGGAGCCAGCTTCAAGTCTTCTGCCATATCATTGTTTTACAAAATAAGTCAAGGTATCGCCGGCGATATCTTCTTTTCCATCGAAGGTGGCTTGCTTTAACTGGGGCGCCCTGATGCCGCTGCCAAAACACGCCGGGGCATTAAAAACCCGGGCTTCGTCCCATAGGCCCGCATCTATAAAATCTGCGAGCGTAGTAGCGCCCCCTTCCACCATCAAAGACCTCACCGCTCTGCCATGCAGGTGCTGAAGTAACTGGGGAAGAAAAGAAGCTTCGTCGAGCTGCACATAAGATAGCATATCACTCTCGAGGTGCTTGTGCAGGTTATAGCAAATGGTTGGTATGGTGCCATCGAACAGGTGTAAATCCTGGTCTAGTCGGAGATGATGGTCAATTACCACCCGTAGCGGATTTTTGCCTGCCCAGTCGCGTACATTGAGCACGGGATTGTCGTAGCGGGCGGTATTTTTCCCTACCAATATGGCATCTTCTTCAGCGCGCCATTTGTGTACCAGTTTCCTGGAAAGGGCATTCGATATCCACCGTGAGTCGAAATTTGGCCTGGCGATAAAACCATCTGCCGTTTGCGCCCATTTCAAAATGATGTATGGACGGCCAAGTTGGATGGCCGTAAAAAAGCGCTTGTTTAGCGATGTCGCTTCTTCGGCAAGCGTACCGAGGGTAACTTCTATGCCTGCCTGCCGCAGCATGTCCAGACCTTTGCCCGCCACCAGTGGATTGGGGTCAACCGTGGCGACAACTACTTTTTCACTTTATGACGTGCCAACAGCGCTGCACATGGTGGCGTAAGGCCAAAGTGAGCACAGGGTTCCAGTGTGACATACACGGTGCTTTGTGCCAGCAGGTGCTGGTCTTTTACAGCATTTACCGCGTGTACTTCTGCATGAGGGCCACCATATTGCCTGTGAAATCCTTCGCCGATGATTCTGCCTTCATGAACGATCACACAGCCCACCATCGGATTTGGGCTTACAAGACCCAAGCCAAGACGCGCCAGTTCCAGCGCGCGGTGCATGTAGATAAGTTCGTTTTGCGCCATAAGGTGTTTCGACAAAAGTACTTCGATTTTGGCAATCTTAAAATTTTCGTCTGATAGCTTTTTTCTTATTTTTAGCCTCTATTTTTGAATCCCGGATGGCTAAAGACCACCTGGGAAAAATGAGCATTACACCAAAGTCAAACATTGGTTTTCATTTAAGGGCATGGATTTAGGGCAAACGTATTCTTCCAGAGAGCTGTATATCGAAGTGGTATCCGGGCTCATTCCCTTGTATGGCGAATCGGAAGCCAGGCAGTTGGGCAAATTGCTTCTTGAAAGCTATGGGATTGCCTTCGAAAAGATCATGATTGACGAACCGGTTTTTTTCAGTGCTAATTCCAAATCGGATCTCGATACCCGGGTAGATATGCTGCACCATGATGTGCCCATTCAATATGTGATGGGCAAGGCGTACTTTTTGGACGTGAATTTTTGGTCAATCCATCGGTGCTCATCCCCCGGCAAGAAACCGAAGAATTGGTGAATGAGATCATTCTGGACAATAAAAACCCCGGAATGGACGTCATCGATATTGGCTCTGGCAGCGGATGCATTGGTGTGACCCTGGGACTCGAACTGTCAATGGCCCGTATCACCGCCCTCGAAGTGGACGGTCCGGCACTGGATGTCACCCTGAAAAATGCCCAAAGATACCAGCTGGAAATAGAATGCCTCCTGGAAGATGTGCTGCAACTTGAGCGTTTGCCGAGCCAGTACGACATTATGGTGAGCAATCCTCCGTATGTGCTGGAGCACGAACAAAGCAAGATGAAGCCCAATGTACTGGATCATGAACCACACAAAGCGCTATTTGTGCCAGATGGCGATCCCTTGCTTTATTATAATAAAATCCTTTCCCTGGCGAGGAAACATCTGAAACCAAAGGGTAAATTATATTTTGAAATCAACGAAAAGTTTGGAAATGAAATGATCAGATTGTGCGATGAGCACCAATGCTCCTACGTGCGATTGATGCAGGATCTCAATAGAAAAGATCGGATGATTATGGCCATGTTTGACTGAGCCCACCGTTTGTGCCCATTTTACTCCTGTTTCCTTTCGACTGCCTGTTTAATAATTTAATATCCATGTTTTTTCAATTGTGTGATACCAAGGTCCCCGGTCGGGCGATACACAGCTAACCCAACTGCAAAATCGTGTGTTCCCTGGCATTGATCACAAACTGTTCACCTGCTTTTTTACCCGTCAACTGCTGGCCGATAGGCGAGGCCAGGGAAACGGCCATTACTTCTACACCATCGAGGGTAATTTTTCCGGCGCTTATCGAAATAAAGAAGTTTCCAAGGCTGGTTTGTACCAGGCTGCCCATATCAACCTTTGTATGGATGGTGCTTACCTGCACCAGGTCAAGTGTTTTTAAGAGCAGATGCGCTTCGGCAAGCTGTTTGGCGTGGTTGTCGCGTTCTATATGCATCATCGCCCTGTCGGTGTTGTACTTATCGCCGGCGCTACTTTTCGACTGTTCGTTGGCCGCTTGCTGTGCCTCATTCAGGGCGTGCTCCAAGCGCCCGATCCTAGCCTGCGCAAAGGTCATGCAGTGCTGCAATAGTTTTGGTTTTAATACATTATATTTCATAAGGTTGAAATTTAAGCTTTTTGATCGTCACTCACCATAGCACTGGTCGTGTAAGTGGGAAGAATTTCTGGTGAGCCATTGCACTTATCTGCCGATATTCATCAGAACTGGTTCGGTTTCCGGGCGCGAATTTTCAGACGCCATTTTCATTCTCCCGCGATCATATTTTAATAGTCACTTTAAAACGTATATTTTAATAGCGATTTTATATCTTTGCCCCATCGAATAGTATGCAAAAGAAACTTATACTCGATCAGGATCTCCTCGATATCACAATTAGTAGGCTATGCTATCAACTAATTGAAAACCACAATGATTTTTCAAATTCGGCAATATTGGGCCTCCAGCCCAGAGGACGCTTTGTGGCCGACCGGATCAAAACCCGGCTGGACAAACTGGTGAAAGGCGAAGTGAAAATAGGCTACCTCGATACCACTTTTCACCGTGACGATTTCAGGATTCGCGACACGCCAAAGAAAGCTAATGAGACCAATATTCCATTTTTTATAGAAGGCCGGGACATAGTACTGGTAGATGATGTGCTTTTTACGGGCCGTAGTGTCCGTGCCGCGCTCGATGCCATGATTTCTCTTGGCAGGCCCAACAGTGTGGAGTTGCTCGTGCTGATAGACAGAAAATATACCCGCGATTTGCCCATTCAGCCAAATTATATAGGCAAGTCCGTGAACACCATGCATTCGCAGCGCATAGAGGTAGAGTGGCGCGGTCAGGGCAAAAAGAAAGATAGTATTTGGTTGTATAATAATTTAGATACCTAATGGCTTCACTCAGCGTTCCCCATTTGCTAGGCACCCAGGACCTCACGCTAAATGATTTTGAATTGATTTTCGAAACTGCTGACAATTTTAAAGAAATCATCAACAGGCCAATAAAAAAGGTTCCCTCGCTGCGTGATATTACCATTGCCAATGTTTTTTTTGAAAATTCTACCCGTACCCGCATCTCTTTTGAACTGGCCGAAAAGCGGCTTTCGGCAGACACCATCAATTTCTCATCTTCTCAAAGCTCGGTAAAGAAAGGGGAAACCCTCCTCGATACCGTCAACAACATCCTGGCCATGAAGGTGGACATGATCGTGATGCGTCATGCCAGCCCCGGAGCGCCGCATTTTCTCTCCAAGCACATCGATGCCAAAATCGTGAATGCCGGAGATGGCACGCACGAGCACCCGACCCAGGCCCTGCTCGATGCCTTCTCTATCAGATTGAAACACAAATCCTTCAAAGGGTTGAAAGTGGCCATCATTGGCGATATTCTGCATTCCCGAGTGGCGCTTTCCAATATCTTTGCTCTCAACAAGCTGGGCGCAGAAGTGATGGTCTGCGGACCAAATACCCTTTTGCCCAGGTACATCAAGTCGCTGGGTGTGCAGGTGGAGCTCGACGTATTCAAAGCCCTGCAATGGTGCGATGTGGCCAATGTGCTCCGCATCCAGCTCGAAAGGCAACAGATCAAATACTTCCCTTCGCTGAGGGAATATTCCATCTATTACGGCATCAACAAAAGAATGCTCGACCGGCTCGACAAAAAAATCACCTCATGCATCCGGGACCCATCAATCGCGGCGTGGAGTTAAGCAGCGATGTGGCCGACTCTGAGCATAGCATCATCCTCGACCAGGTCGAAAACGGGGTAGCCATCCGTATGGCCGTACTGTATTTGTTGGCTGGAGCCAAAGGAGAGGCATAGCGCCAGACCTCACTACCCTGCTGAAACATAAGTTTGAAAATGTTGAAGCCTGAACCCGGCAAGTGTTGCTACGCGCTATATTTTTCGCACATACGGCAGCAGGTCGCCGGCATTTCTGGGTTGAATGTTTTCCATTCAGCCAATTAAGTCAAAAAAATTAAAACCGAGCGGCGATCAGCAAATTGAGATCTCTGTATTTCAATCCGGTTTTTTGTCCTATGGTGGCATTGGCAAGCAAGCCTTTGTAGGCGTAAATGCCTTTCATAAACCATTTATGTGAAAAAATCATATCTTCCAGGCTGCCTGAATCAGATATTTCGAGCATGATGGGGGTAAATATATTGCTGAGCGCGGTTGAGGCTGTCCGGGCCACACGCGAGGCGATGTTGGGCACGCAATAGTGAATGACACCATATTTGGTGAACACGGGGTTTTGGTGGGTAGTAACTTGCGAGGTCTCAAAACAGCCGCCCTGGTCTATGCTCACGTCCACAATCACCGATCCTGGCTTCATCCCGGCTATCACATCTTCTGCTACCATGTAGCGCATGCGGCCTTTTTCGGCCCTTAGGGCGCCGATGACCACATCGGCATCTTTGATGCTGGCGCTCAGGGTCGATGGTTCAAAAGTGCAGGTCGAAACCTGCTGGCCGAGTGCATGTTTTATCCGGCGCAGTTTGTACAAATGATCATCGAATATCTGGATGTCCACGCCCAGACCCAAAGCAGTACGTGCGGCAAATTCGGCTACAGTGCCAGCACCCAGTATCACTACCTTGGTAGGGGTCACTCCGGTTATGCCCCCCAGGATCACACCTTTACCATTGTGTACATTGCTCAGGTATTCTGCCGCGATCAGCATTACGGAGCTACCGGCTATTTCGCTCATGGCACGTACTACGGGCATTCCGCCGACCTTGTCTTCGATGAGCTCATAGGCCAGGGCAGAGATGCGTTTGCTGTTTACCTTTTCGAAATAGGCCTTGTCCAGATTGCCCATTTGCAAGGCCGAAATGAGCGTTTTGCCGGTTTTCATCATGTCTATTTCTTCGAAAGTAGGAGGCTCTACCTTCAGAATGATGTCGGCGGAGAAAAGTTCTTTATGGTTGTAGGCAATTTTGGCTCCTGCATCGCTGTATTCTTTGTCGGTAAAATTAGACGAGTTGCCTGCGCCGGTTTCTATCCATACTTCATGGCCATTGTTCACGATCAGTTTTACGCTGTTGGGCGTTAGCGGCACTCGCTTTTCCTGCATGCGCACTTCTTTGGGCACGCCTATAAAAAGCGACTTCTTAGATTTTTTCACTTCCAGCAGAGCCTCCTGCGGATATAGTTTGCTCTCTTTGGCCAGGTGTTCAAAGCCTGATTTGGGTTTATGCTCCATAGTGGCTCAATTTTATTTCGCGGCTGGTATCGGATATGATGCTGATGTCGATCTGCAGGTAAGCATCGGGAAGCAGGGAAGGGATTTTTTGTGGCCATTCGATCAGGCACAGGTCACCTGAGTCGAAATACTCCTCTATTCCAATATCCATTGCTTCGGTTTCTTTTATTATTCTATAAAAATCGAAATGATAGTAGGTTTCTCCATTGCGATCGCCATATTCGTTTACAATGCTAAAGGTGGGACTGTGAACATTGTCATCGATATGAAATTGGCGGGCAATAGCCTTAATCAGGGTGGTTTTGCCCGCTCCCATTTCGCCATAAAAACCCAAATACGTTCGGTTCCGGCGTATTTTATGATATCCCGGGCCACTGCATCGAGTGCTCCTTCAGAATCTGCGATCAACTGCACCTTGTTCTTGTTTATCTGTTTTTCGAAGTTAGGGAAATTATGGGTATTATCATTTCTTCCATCGACAAGCCACCATGTTGAAAGGTATCATTATAGTATTTCACATAGTGGTTATAATTATTGGGATAGGCGAAAAAGTAATCTTCTGTGGCAAAAACGTAGGTGGAGGACACATTCAGTTTTGGCAGAAATATGTTCTCGGGTTTGCGTATCACATAGGCCGATTTTTCATTGTCGAAGCCCAGGTTTTTACCCAGTTTAAACCGCAGGTTGGTGTTGGTGTTTCTATCCCCTACTATTTTGAATGGCCGCTTTACGCGAATGGTGCCGTGGTCGGTGGTCAGGATCAATTTTGCATTTGTTTTTGATATTTTTTTCAGCATCTCCAACAAAGGTGAGTGCAAAAACCATGATTTGGTCAGCGAGAGATAGGCGCGTTCGTCAGGAGCCAGTTCGCGGATCACCTCCATTTCGGTACGGGCATGCGAGAGCATATCCACAAAGTTGTACACAATCACGTTGAGGTCATTGGTAAGCAGGTTATTCATGCCATCTACCAGGTTTTTGCCTTGTGCAATGTTTTTTATCTTGTTGTAACTCCACTTTATATCGAGGCGCATTTTTTTGAGTTGACGTTCGATAAATTTGTCTTCGAAGTTATTTTTTCCTTCTTCAATATCTTCTCCTATCCATATATCGGCGTGTTGTCTGGCCATTTCAGAAGGCATTAAGCCGGAGAAAATGGCATTTCGGGCATAGCCGGTAGTGGTGGGCAATATAGAGTAGTAGCTCTCTTCCCTGTCTAAGGTAAAATAGTTGTTGATTTGACTTTGAATAATTTTCCATTGGTCAAAGCGCAGATTGTCTATCACGACAAAAAAGACGGGCCTTTCGGAATTGAGTTCTGTAAACACCTTTTTTCTCATCACTTCATGAGATAGCATGGGCCGGTCGCTTTCGGCATCGTTGAGCCACGACTCGTAGTTTTCTTTTACAAATTTCGAAAAGTTGAGGTTGGCTTCGCTTTTTTGCATTTCGAGGACCTCACTCATGTCGGTATTGCCGGCGCTGGTCATTTCCAGCTCCCAGAATATGAGCTTGCGATATACTTCTGCCCATTGTTCGTGGTTGAGAAAGTCGCCAAATGCCATGCTAATGTTCCTGAAGTCCTGTTGGTAGTTCATGTTGGTACGCTCAGATACCAGCCGCTTGTTGTCGAGCAATTTCTTTACAGAAAGCAATATTTGATTTGGATTGAGCGGTTTGATGAGGTAGTCGGCAATCTTGGAGGCGATGGCCTCTTCCATGATATGCTCTTCTTCACTTTTGGTGATCATCACCACAGGGATGTTGGGCTTCATCGACTTAATCTGCGAAAGGGTTTCCAGGCCGGTCATCCCCGGCATGTTTTCATCCAGAAAGATGATGTCAAAATTTTCCTTTTCTATTTCGTCTATCGCGTCCGGCCCACTGGCCACGGGAGTCATATCGTAGCCTTTTTGTGTGAGGAACATGATGTGGGGCTTCAGCAGATCTATTTCATCATCTGCCCATAAAATCTTATATCTTTGCATGGTGGAATTTCATATTTAGCATTCAAAAAGCACTAATTTAATCATTTATAAGGTTTGAATAAGAAAAAATCATTAATGATCCCTTGTATGGGTTTATTACCATTCCCAACGAACTCATCTACGACATCATTAACCATCCTTATTTTCAACGGCTTCGCCGAATCAAACAACTGGGCATGACGGACTTTGTTTATCCCGGAGCCCTGCATACGCGTTTTCACCATGCCCTGGGGTCTATGCACCTGATGAACGAGTCGCTCATCAACCTCAGAAACAAAGGCGTGGAACTATCGGAGGCTGAGTGCAATGCCGCGCTCATGGCCATTTTGCTGCATGATGTGGGTCATGCCCCTTTTTCGCATGCGCTCGAAAATGAATTGGTCTTTGGAATAAGCCATGAAGAAATTTCCTTGTTGATTATGCACGAACTCAACAGGCAATTTGGCGGAGCACTCGATCTGGCCATCAGCATATTCAGTGGCAGCTACCCGCGCAAATTTCTGCATCAGCTTGTATCGAGCCAGTTGGACATCGACCGGCTCGACTACCTCAACCGCGACAGCTTTTTTACCGGGGTGGTAGAAGGGCGCATTGGTTCAGATCGCATCATCAAGCTGCTCAGCGTACACCAGGACGAACTGGTGGTGGAAGAAAAGGGCATTTATTCCATCGAAAATTTCTTGAGTGCCCGCCGCCTGATGTATTGGCAGGTTTATATTCATAAAACCACCGTAGGAGTGGAAAAAATGCTTATCCAGATCATCCGCAGGGTGCGGGCCCTGAGTGGGCAATTGGAACTGCCACCTGAGTTAGACTTTTTTATCAACAATACCATTACCAGGCAAATGATGGAGCGCGATGCCAACATCTTAAAAGCCTTTTGCTATCTCGACGATTACGATATACTGGGCGCCATCAAGCGCTGGCACCATTGCCATGACCCCGTCTTATCAAGACTTTGTCAAATGCTGCTTGAGCGCAGATTGTTCAATGTCCGCTTGTCGGAAGAAAAGCCCGGTATGCACGAAATAGAAATGCTCCGGCAGCGCACCATTGAGCAATATGGCATAGAGGCCGATCTGGCCTCGCATTTTGTGGTGGCAGGCACCAAAAGCAACTCGGCCTACATTGGTGGCGGCCAACAAATAAACCTGCTCACCAAGTCGGGAAAAATAGAGGATATAGCCAATGCAGCCGATTTGCCTAACATCAAAGCCATGCGGAAAATAGTAAAAAAATATTACCTATGCTGGCCGAAAAACATATCTTTGCTGGCATAATTGAAGCACTGTACCCATACGCAAATAGCCTAAAAAATAAGCCATTCTATTAAATCAAGTTTAAATGGAATTTACGATATCGCAGATCGCCGCTATACTCCGGGGCGAAATAGAAGGAAATGGCCAGGAAAAGGTAAAATCCATCGGTAAAATCGAAGATGCCCAAAGAGGATCCGTTACTTTCTTGTCCAATCCGAAATACGAAAATTATATCTACAGCACCCAGGCCTCTGCCGTGATCGTGCACAGGGACTTTGTGGCCACTAAGCCCGTGCAGGCTACGCTAATTCGTGTAGCAGATCCCTATACCAGCTTCACCAGGTTGCTCGAAGAATATGATAAAATTACCAGCTACATCAAAGTGGGCGTAGAAGAGCCCTCTTATATAGCTGTGGGCACCGCCGTGGGTCAAAACGTGTATCGTGGTGCCTTTTCTTATATTGGCGCCAACACCACGCTTGGCAATAATGTAAAGGTATATCCGCATGCATATATCGGCGACAATGTGGCCATCGGCGACAATTGTATCATTTATTCGGGGGTGAAGATATACGCCAACACCGTGATGGGTCAAAATTGTATCCTCCATTCAGGTGTGGTGATTGGCAGCGATGGATTTGGCTTTGCCCCTCAGGCCGACGGCACCTACAAAAAGATACCCCAATTGGGCAATGTCATCCTGGGCGACCATGTAGAAATAGGCGCCAATACAGTAGTAGACTGCGCCACCATGGGAAGTACCAAAATAGATAGTGGCGTAAAATTGGACAACCTGATACAAATAGCACATAACGTGCAGATCGGTTCCAACACCGTCATTGCCTCTCAGACCGGCATATCAGGATCTACCAAAGTGGGAAAAAATTGTGTCATTGCCGGTCAGGTGGGTTTGGTAGGGCACATTGAAATTGGCGACAGGGTTACGCTGGCTGCCAAAACAGGATTGGCAAAATCAGTGAAAAAGGAAGGTGCGGTAAAGTTTGGCTATCCGGCCATGGATCACAAAGATTATTTGAAATGCCATGCTGTATTCCGCAATCTGCCAGAATTAAGAGACAGGCTCAATGAACTTGAAAAAAAGTACTAAATTTGCCGGCTATTTAATTGTAAGTGCATGCATTTAAAACAACATACGATAAAAAAGCCTGTGACGTTGAGTGGTGTAGGTTTGCATACCGGCGTCGATGTTCATATGACTTTTTTACCAGCCAAGGCCAATCACGGGATCAAATTCCAGCGAATCGACCTTGACGGACAACCTGTAGTAGATGCCGATGTAGATAATGTCGTCGATCTGTCGAGGGGTACCACCATAGAACAAAACGGTGCCAGAGTCAATACAGTAGAGCACACCATGGCAGCACTGGTGGGTATGGAAATCGACAATATTCTGATTCAACTCGACGGGCCGGAGCCACCCATCATGGATGGTAGTTCGAGGATGTTTATAGATGCATTGGAACTTGCTGGCACCGAAGAGCAAAATGCACTAAGAAATTTCTTTACCGTACCCGAAAGCATTTTTTACCGCGATGCGTCGCGCGATGTGGAAATAGCAGCACTTCCGCTCGATGATTACAGGGTAACAGTAATGATCGACTATAAATCGCCCGTGTTGGGCAGCCAGCATGCATCCATCACAGACATTTCCCAATTCAAAAAAGAAATAGCAGGTGCCCGTACCTTCTGCTTTTTGCACGAGCTGGAAATGCTCTACAAGAATAATCTGGTGAGGGGAGGCGATCTTGATAATGCTATAGTAGTGGTAGATCGTGTGGTAGAAGATGGCGAACTAGACTATTTGGCAAAGCTGTTCAACAAACCCAAAGTTGTAGTAAAAGAAGAGGGGATATTGAACAATGTAGAGTTGAGGCATAGCAACGAACCCGCAAGGCATAAGTTACTTGACGTAATGGGCGACCTCGCCCTGGCAGGCAGACCAATTAAGGCTCAGATACTTGCTGCACGTCCCGGACATGCGGCCAACGTGGCTTTCGCCAAAAAAATAAAACGTATGATGGAGCAGCAAGAGCATGCCAGCATACCCAACTATGACCCCAATGCTCTGCCTGTATATGACATCAATCAAATAAAGGACATTCTACCGCATACCTATCCTTTTCTGCTCATCGACAAGGTCATTTATATCGACGAAAGCACCGTGGCCGGCGTAAAAAACGTAACCTACAATGAGCAGTTTTTCCAGGGGCACTTCCCCGGCAATCCGGTGATGCCCGGCGTATTGATTGTGGAGTCCATGGCACAGATCGGAGGCATATTCGTACTCAATACGGTGCCCGATCCGCAAAATTATTGGACATATTTCTTAAAAATTGAAGATTGCAAGTTCAGGCGACCGGTGATGCCCGGGGACACCCTCATCATCAGGTGCGACTTGCTGGAGCCCATCAAAAGAGGCATCGCCAAAATGCGCGGCCGGGCTTTTGTAGGCAACAAACTCGTGACCGAAAGTACAATGATAGCAAGCATAGTAAAAAAGAACCAATGAATCAGCCATTAGCATATATACATCCAGAAGCAAAAATAGCAGATAACGTAGTCATTGAGCCATTTTCAACCATTCATAAAGATGTGGAGATTGGGGAAGGCACCTGGGTAGGCTCCAATGTGACTATAATGGAAGGAGCAAGAATAGGTAAAAATTGCAAAATATTTCCCGGCGCGGTAATCTCAGGCGTACCGCAAGACCTCAAATTTGCCGGCGAGAAGACAACAACAGTGATAGGTGACAATACCGTGATCAGAGAATGTGTGACCATAAGCCGTGGTACGGTAGAAAAGCACAAAACCGTGATCGGATCAAATTGCCTCATTATGGCCTATGTGCACATAGCCCACGATTGCCAGGTGAGCGACAGAGTGATACTGGCCAACTGTGTGCAACTGGCCGGCCACGTGATCGTAGATGACTTCGCCATTATAGGAGGAGCCACTGCTGTACATCAATTTGTGAAAATAGGCCCGCATGTA
Source organism: Cyclobacteriaceae bacterium (assembly GCA_012033595.1). Lineage (GTDB taxonomy): Bacteria > Bacteroidota > Bacteroidia > Cytophagales > Cyclobacteriaceae > JAAUQL01. The sequence continues at coordinate 31,840 of JAAUQL010000016.1, forward strand.
ATGGTGGCTGGTGGTTCGCTGGTGCGCAAAGATGTGCCCCCTTTTGTAACTGCCGCTCGCGAACCTTTGAGCTATGCGGGTATCAATTCTATCGGATTGAGACGACGCGGATTTACCAATGACAAAATCAATGAAATTCAGGAAATATACCGCAGGATATACCTGAAAGGGATGAACAACTCCAAAGCCCTGGACGCTATACAAATGGAAATGCCCAGCTCTAAAGAACGTGACGAAATCCTCAACTTTATCCGGAACTCAGACCGCGGCGTGATGAAGGGCTACAACAACAAAATATAAAACCAACTTGGTTGAATGGAAATACAACTTGAACAAGTTGCCAAAAAATTCAACAAAGAATGGATATTTAGAAATATCAACTTTACGTTGAGCGAAAGCCAGCCTACGGCCATCATTGGACCCAATGGAAGTGGAAAATCCACCCTGCTTCAGGTCATTGCCGGCAGTATGATTCCCACGTCGGGAAGACTACACTACCGGCATGCAAACAAACAGATATCTGCTGATCAGATTTATCAATATATTTCTATGGCAGCCCCTTCGATGGCCTTACCAGAAGATTTTACACTTGGTGAATTTTTGGCCTTTCATTTCAAATTCAAAACCTTAAAATCCGGTTATCATTTAGATGACCTTCCTGATATTTTCAGGCTGGAGCAGGCCAGGGATAAATACATCAAAAATTTCTCGACCGGCATGAAACAGCGCCTCAAACTGGGTGTTGCCTTCTATGCCGATACCCCCCTGCTATTGCTCGACGAACCACTTTCTAATCTCGACCATATGGGAATAGCCTGGTACCTGGAGGAAATTGATAAAGTGTTGAAAGAAAAAATGATATTCGTATGCTCCAATAGAATGGATGAATATCCATTTTGTAAAACTTTTATAGATATATTGGAGTTCAAAAGACCCTGAACGTGCTGTTTTACAAAAATATTTGGTGTCAAAATTTAACAAATACCAGAATGAAAAGCCTTAGCATCCTACGCGCTCTATCAGTTATCATTGCCCTGAGTTTATTTGCCCATTGCGGTAGCAATGTGGAGCCATCGCTCGATTTGCAGCAAAAGGCAGCCAAAATTCTCGATGAAGGAAGCCCCTGGGGAGGCACTGGCAATGTAGAAGTGCTGGCAAGCCCTCCCGGTGTAGATCCTTCTGAGCTATTGGGTTTGCAGGTGGTTTTTAGTACTGCAGGTGCAGATGGCGACTGGGCGCCTACTTTTTCCAGGCTTCGGGTGCCGATAATTTTTTGAAGACAGATAATACCACCTGGGTATGGACCGGCTCTGGCACCGATGTTATCACCCTTACCGAAGCCTCCATATCAGAGATTACCAGTGTGGAAGTGACCGAAGAGGCCGTTACATTTACATTCGAACTAAGCCAGGGCAGTACTGGAGGCAGAACAAAGGGAATAAGCGGATATTATTCGGTAAGTTTGCAATAGCGTTCAGTCACCAACTGCATGCACCTACCGCATATTATGCAGCACTAAATGCTGCTTACTTTTTATTCTATAGAAAGATTTGCATTTTTGGCGGCACTTTATGAAAACAATAAAAAAAATCGCCATCACCGGACCTGAATCTACCGGAAAATCAGAAATAACCCGTCAACTCGCTGAGCATTTTTCAACCTCCTGGGTGCCCGAATATGCCCGTACCTACCTCGATGAGCTCCACGACCCGTATCAACAAAAAGACCTCACAGCCATAGCCAAGGGTCAACTCAAGTCAGAAGCTCTAATGCTTGAACGGGCCAATGGATTGCTATTTTGCGATACGGAACTTACGGTGATCAAGATTTGGTCGGAATTTAAATATGGCACGGTCGATCCCTGGATTGTAAGCAAATGCAATGAAAACCCATATGACCTCTACCTGCTGATGGATATAGATTTACCCTGGGTTTTTGACAAGCAAAGAGAACAACCCGAACGACGGACTTATTTTTTCGACTGGTTTTTGCGCGAGTTGCAGCTTAGAGGTGTCAATTATGCCATTGTCCATGGCAAGGGACACGAGCGATTTAAAAATGCCACCAAAGTGATAGAGCAGTTTTTGCACAAACCGGCTTCCACTGCCATTCGAGGGCTGTTTCAATAATTTTTGCAAACAGGCCAAGTTTTGCCGTACATTGCCCTTTTCTTTTTTAGAACAATCTTTTGTTCAAAATGGACAGCTTAGGCCATACGATAAGAAAATTACGGGAAGACAATGAACTGCCACTACGGACAGTTGCGGCATTCCGCGACATTGACCAGGCAATTTTAAGCAAAATTGAGAGAGGACAACGGAATGCCAACCGAGAACAGGTAGCAAAGCTAGCCGAGTTTATTAAGGTAGAAAAAAATGAATTGCTTGTTGGCACACAGACGAAAAAAATTGGCCACAAAAGAGAACCTACAAGATTTTTAAAGCATGGTTTGAATATGAAATATATTCAATGGTTTTAGACCTTGAAGAAACCGATATAACAAAAGAATGAAAAAAGAACAAATACAAGCACTTTTTCAGCAGTTTGAAAGCATATGCTACGTGTAAGACGGTATTGAATGTTGGAGTGCCAGAGAGTTACAAAAACTCTTAGGTTACAGCAAATGGGAAAACTTTGAAAAAGTAATTCACAAGGCAATAGAGGCCTGCAAAAATGCAGGAGAAGAAGTTGCTGATCATTTTCCTGACGTCAGGAAAACGATACCAATGCCCAAAGGAGCTGAAAAAGAAATAAATGATATTCTTTTGACCCGCTATGCCTGTTATCTGATTGGACAGAATGGAGATAGTCGCAAAGAAGAAGTTTCATTTGCTCAAAATGATTTTGCGGTTCAAACCCGCAGAGCAGAGTTGGTAGAAAAAAGGTTGTTGGAATACGAAAGCGTTAAAGCAAGAGAAAAACTCAGTCAAACAGAAAAACAACTTTCAGGTATTTTGTACGAAAGAGGGGTTGACGGGCAAGGATTTGCATTAATTCGCTCAAAAGGGGATCAAGCGTTATTCCGACTTTCTACTGTGCTACTTAAAAAGAAGGAAATTGCCGGACTCAAACCACATTTGGCAAAGCATATAAATTTCCCGAAAGACAATGAATACACAAATGGACGTGAACGCACTAATTCTAGGGCGAAGCCCGCTTCAAAATTGTAAGGATTTTGATGGGTTTGAAGCCCTCAATCTCCTATTTTGCATATACTAACCATTGTAGAGCATAAATCGCATGAAATTTTTTTTAGTTTTTTTTCCAATTCTCTTCCTTACAAATATGACTTTTGGACAAGAGATAAGACCGATATACCTTGACAAGGATCAAATTCAGTGTGACGCATCAGAAGCAGCCTATATCCGGTATATAGTAAACCGGATAGATGAATTATATCAAATTGAAGACTATTGGATTGATAATAGGACGCTCTTTCAAAAAGGTTGGATTAGGATAGGATCAGGAATGGGTGAGAACAGTATAGTTTATAATCTTAAACGTAAAGATTTAAGAAAACTAGGTGATTTTAACGAATCAGGTAAACTAAAAGGCATTGAAGGTAGACACATAAAACATGGGAATTTTGAAAGATTTTATAAAAATGGGAATAAGCAATTTTCCGGGAATTATGTGAATGATCGAAAATCAGGACTGTTTAATTACTGGTATGACAATGGAAACACGAAAGGGGATTTTGTTTATTCTGACTCGCTGAAAAATGCGCATGAATTCCAAGTACTAAACTTTTTTGATTCGTTAAATCAACAACTAGTCAAAGATGGAGAAGGATTTTATTATGAGATATATGATGAGTATAAAGCAGAGGGAGCAATTAAAAACGGATACAGAACAGGCGTTTGGACTGGCAATTTCAGAAAAGGCAAATCGACTTTTGTAGAAACTTTTGAAGAAGGTGAGCTAGTCGAAGGTAAAAGTATTGACTCCTTGGGTTGCGTTTACACCTACTCAGAAATCTTAGCACAACCAGAATATCAAAATGGAATCATGGAATTTTATAAATTTATTGGGTCAAACATGAAATACCCAAAAGACGCCAGACTGAAAGGAATACAAGGCAAAGTTTATGTTCAATTCGTTGTTGACATGCAAGGGAATAAAACAGACGTCAAGGTAATCAAAGGAATAAGCCCGAGTTGCGATCTTGAAGCTTTAGAAGTAGTAGAAAAAGCAGATTACTTCGTTCCTGCAAAGTATCGTGGACAGCCAGCCCAAAGAAGAATGATTATTCCGATTACATTTAGCCTTAGCAAAACGCTCTTCACTAAATAGGAATATGCCCGGTCTGTACGACCCGGCGATTATTCCGGGTTGAACTACCTCCCTAGTCAGGGTACTCGTATAAAGGTTATGCACTTAGGCCTGTAAGCGAAGATGAGCCTGGTTTGTCAGGTGCAAAACCGGCAGTGATAGTTTTGCGCTACTGGTGAAAAAACCTTCCGCCATTCGGCGAATTTAGTTTAGCACAGTAATAGAACATAAGCGTTCCAGAGGTAAGTTAGCGACAACTACCGCATCAAATTTTGGTGGTAACTTGCTGTCATAATTGTTCCATGACAACTGAATTTACAACTGAGGTAGCTTCGGAATTACTTGGGTGTTCAAGGCCTCAGGAATAAAGCTTCTTGAATCTGGGGAAATTAAGTTTACTAAAGTTGGTAAACTTCGTAGAATTAGAAATGAATAGATCACAATATGATTATTGCATCGGCCCAGACAAGTCCAAAACAAGGAGATATTGAATCCAACTTGATTGACCATTACAACATGATTGATTTGGCTTCAAAAAACCGCGTCAATTTGATTGTTTTTCCCGAAATGTCGATAACTGGATACGAAAGAGAAAAAGCAAGGGATTTGGCATTTACCGTGACAGATTCGAGATTAGAGAGGTTACGCCAATTATCAATTGATAAAAAAATGACTCTGATTGTTGGAGCACCAGTTCTGCTTGAAGATAATTTATATATCGGGGCATTGGTGATAAAACCTGACTACTCGATTTCAATGTACACTAAGCAATATCTTCATTCGGGAGAGGAAGAGTTTTTCGACCCCTCATTTGAATATAATCCATTAATTCACTTGAATAATGAGCAAATTTCAGTTGCGATTTGTGCAGACATTGTGAATTCGAAACATGCTGCCGCCGCAAAAAAAATTGGCGCTACACTTTATATTGCGAGTATATTTTTTTCGCCAACTGGAATTGCAGAAGCACATAAAACACTTTCTGAGTATGCAAAACAACAAAGCATGAATGTTTTAATGTCCAATTATTGTGGACGATCTTGGGGTCTTGATTCGGGAGGAAAAAGTGCTTTTTGGGATAAGAATGGTGATTTGATAGTGAATTTGGATGATATATACGCTGGGCTTTTAATTGTCGAGAACACGGACAATAAATGGATTGGAAAAACATTAAGCTATGAGTAAAAAAGTATTATTATTTCTTGCGCAAGGATTCGAAGAATATGAAGCAGGCGTATTCACGGAGGTAATTGGCTGGAGTAGAGTATTGGGCACAGAACCAGTTGATATGGTATCCACAGCCCTTAGACCTGAGATAAAGTGCAAATGGAATTTAATAGTGCGTCCTGAGATTGAATTTGATAAAGTCAACCCTAAAGATTTTAATGCATTAGCAATTCCAGGCGGATTCGAAGATGCTGGATTTTATGAAGATGTCTATGATGAACGATTTCTTAATTTGATACGAGAATTTGACAAGGAGGGGAAGATTATAGCTGCCGTTTGTGCTGCTGCAATGCCAGTGGGAAAATCAGGTGTATTAAATGGTAGAAATGCGACAACTTATGATTTGTGTGATAGTTTCAGGAGGAAACAACTCGTGGATTTTGGAGTACATGTTCTCGATAAGCATGTAGTGGTTGATAAGAACATTATAACATCAACTGGACCTGCGACAGGATTAGAGGTTGCGTTTACATTATTGGAAATGTTGACTTCTAAAAAAAACGTTGATGAGATAAAAATACATATGAGATTTACGAACAAAAGTTAGAAGGCCAGCCTGCACTAAAAAGAAATAGGAGCAACCGGTACGACCCGTCAATTTTTCCGGGTTGGACTACATTCCCAGGCAGCTTGCACGCAAAAAGGTTATATGTACTTTAAGAAGGTAGCCGATGCGAAAGGCTATGCGATGAGCCATTACAAGACGGGGGCAAAAAAAAATACGCTTGTCGTTCTGGATATTTTCTTACCTTTGTCGCGTGGGGTGCCTGAACAGGCTGAGATTATACCCTTAGAACCTGATTCCGGTAATGCGGACGTAGGGAGAGATAATCCGCCATATTCAGTTTTTCCACAAAATTTTATTAAAGGGGTGCCTTAATATTTCGGGCTGAGATTATACCCATAGCACCTGAACCGGGTAATGCCGGCGAAGGGAAAATAGTGGTAAGGTTACAAAAATCCCCATTGGAACAGTGCTGCAATAAAACGTCAAATTTACAGGAGGCTATTTTGTTTGCCGAGAAGGCGAAAAACGCTGCCATAGCGATAGCCACGGCGCGTATGTTCAACGAGGTAAGCGCACAGTAGCACAAGTAAAATTGGCCAGTTTAATTGAATAAGGTTCCATCGCTTTTTTATTAAACCTTAAAAAATTTTAGACATGTTAAAAGTATCAAAATTGATCCTTGTGTTTTGGCTTATTAGTACGCAAGGTATTGCCCAGAGCGATGTTACAGACAGCATCCGCTTCAAACAACTTGAAGAAATTGTGATTTCGGCCACCAGGGCGGGTGTCAACACTCCGGTCTCTTATCAAAACATCAAAAAAGCAGAAATCGAAAAACGTAATCTGGGTCAGGATGTGCCATTTTTGCTGGCTCCTTCCCCTTCGTTAGTCTTTACTTCCGATGCAGGCATGGGCATTGGCTACACCAGTATGCGGATTAGAGGAAGTGATGCCACACGTATCAACGTTACCATCAATGGTGTTCCCTACAATGATTCCGAGTCTCAGGGCACCTTTTGGGTGAATATGCCCGATTTTTCTACTTCGGTCAACTCCATTCAGATACAACGAGGTGTCGGTACGTCCACCAATGGTTCAGGTGCCTTTGGCGCTTCTGTCAATATGGAGACAAGCCTGAGTTCGCAAGACGCATTTGTGGAGTTGAACAATTCATTTGGCTCTTTTGGCAGCCGCAAGCATAATATTATACTCAACTCAGGGCTGCTCGATGGCAAGTGGTCATTTGAAGGAAAGCTTGCACAAATCGCTTCCGATGGCTATATCGACCGGGCCACTTCCGACTTGGGGTCTTATTACCTTTCGGGAAATTATATCGGAAAAAACACGGTAGTGAAAGCCCTCATGTTTGGTGGACAAGAAGAGACTTACCAGGCATGGAACGGCATTGAGGCCGGCCAAATGCAAAATGACCGCACCTTCAATTCTGCCGGCATGTACACCGACGAAGAGGGCCAGGTGCAGTTTTATGACAAAGAAGTAGATCATTACAACCAGGATCACTTCCAGTTGCATCTCAACCAACGTCTGGGGCAATACTGGAATTTTAATGTGGCCCTGCACTATACCAAAGGCAAGGGATATTTCGAACAATACAAAGAAGACCAGGCATTTGGTGACTATGGCTTGCCCACCATAGCACTTGGCAACGAGACCATTGAAGAAACCGATCTGGTTCGCCGTCGCTGGCTCGACAACGACTTTTATGGCTTTATCTATGGCCTCAATTTCGACCGTGAGCGCACCAACCTGGTGATCGGCGGAGGATACAATGAGTACGAGGGCGATCACTTTGGCGAGATCATTTGGGCGCAATATGCCTCTACCGGGCAGATCAGGCACAAATACTATGACAACGTAGGCAAAAAGAAAGATTTTAACACTTACGTGAAATTGAACTACACCCTTACGCCCGAGCTTCACTTGTTTGGCGATATGCAGATTCGCACAGTCGACTACCACACGGAGGGCATCGACAACGACCAGCGCAATATAGATGTAGGCAATGACTATGTGTTTTTCAATCCCAAATTGGGGGCATCTTACAGCCTGGGGGCTGGTTCGTCTGTATTTGCCTCGTACGCGGTGGGCAATCGCGAACCAGACCGGAATGATTTTATAGACTCACCGGTATTGCCAAAACACGAATCACTCGGCGATCTTGAAGTGGGCTACACGCTCTCGGGAAGTTTTTATAGCATTGGCGCTAACTTCTACTATATGAACTACATAAACCAACTTGTACTCACCGGAGCGCTCAACGATGTGGGCAGTAGCATCCGCACCAACGTGCCCGACAGCTACCGCAGGGGAATTGAGCTTACCGCAGCCTTAAAATACAAAGACAAAATAAACTGGAATGGCAATGTGACCTATAGCGATAACAAGATCAAGAGGTATGAAGAAGACCTCAATGACTACCTGGAAGGCGGACTGGTGAGCCAGGTGTATGAAGACACCGATATCGCTTATTCCCCCAGCTGGATAGCTTCGTCTCAACTCACCTATTCACCTGCGACCGGCTTGGATGTTACCTTGTTTTCGAAGTTTGTAGGCAAACAATACCTCGACAATACCAGTAATGATAGCCGCAAGCTGGATGCATATTTCATCAACGACATCATAATCAACTATGCCTTTAGTAGCAGGTTTATTGAAGAAATAGGTGTAAACCTGATGGTCAACAATATTTTTGATGTGAAGTATCAATCAAACGGTTATGCTTTTGGCTATTACTATGGCGAGGAAATCAGGGAGACCTACTACTACCCGCAAGCGGGGATCAACCTGATGGCCGGGCTATCACTAAGGTTTTAGGGCAGACGACAGTTAGACCGTCTGCGCCATCTTCAGAGCGTCTCAATCGAATCGAGTTTTACCCCTGACAGGTTCTCAATAGCCGTCAGGGGCAAAAACTTTCAATGCTTTTTGATGGTAGGCAAGGCCAGCTCAAACCTTATGGACAAGAATCGGATAATAACGATAAAGCCAGATGATATGAGCAAATTGAGATTTCTGGTAACATCGAAATAGTTGAGTACCAGGTATAAAATTGCACCTGCAAGGCAGGCAGTGGCGTAAACTTCCTTACGGAAAATGATGGGCATGGTATTGGTAAGCGTATCGCGGATCACGCCGCCCATCACTGCCGTAAACATACCCATGATAGCGGCAATAGTTGCACTTACATCGGCAGTGAGGGCTTTTTCGACCCCGATGATGGTAAAAAATCCGATACCGGCCATATCCAAAAACAGGAAGGTACGCTTGAGCTTGGCAATAAACTGATAGAAGAAAAAAGTGGTGAAAACGCCAAGGATGATGGCATAGATAAAATTGACATCCCTCACCCAAAATATCGGGTAGTTACCCAGTATGATATCACGCAGGGTGCCTCCCCCAATGGCGGTGATAAACCCGGTAAATGCTGCGCCAAACCAGTTTTGTTCTTTGTCTTCGGTGGCCACTACCCCCGACATTGCAAAAAAGTAAGTTCCGGCTATCTCAAAGAAATATTGCAAAGTCATAATTATACCCTCGTTCAGTATGGCTAATAAAAGCCTGTCAATAAAGTCGACTCAAATGAAATTTCAAAAATCCCATATCTCAGTGACAAATCTCAAATAAATGCCAATATCGGTAAATTCAATATCTAAAGAGCTACTGAACATTTGGTTTTGGGGGTTGATTTTTCTTAAGGTGATTAAACGGATATTATGGAAAGTCACTTGTTATTCATCACAGAAAGGACATCGCTTTGCGAATACTCCGGCACGGCACCATGCTGGGTGGCCACATAGGCTCCTGTTGCACTGGCAAGTTCAAGGCATTTTTCGACCGACTCCCCGCTCATCAAGTTGGAAAGATAGGCAGCCAAAAACGAATCGCCACTACCAACGGTATCCGCCACCTTTACTTTAAATCCCGGATGTGTTACCACTTTTTCCCCTGCATTTACCAATGCCCCTTTAGCCCCCAAGGTAACAATCACCTGCAGGAGGTCATAGGTTTCTGCCACCTGTTTGGCCAGGTTTTCAAAGCTTTCATCGTGGTTGGCGCCAATCCACTGCCCAATAATGGCCATTTCGTGTTCATTCACTTTGGCGATATTGCTGCGGTGCAAAAGCCTTTCGACTAGTTCGCGCGTATAGTGCGGTGCCCTAAAATTGACATCAAAAAGGGTAAGGCTCGCTTTGTCGAGCAGATGAAACAGGGTATTGCGTGAGATTTCGTGCCTGCTGGCAAGACTGCCAAACACCAGGATGAAAGGCTCATCCATCATTTGATCTGCATGAGCTGGTTTTTCGATAAAATCCCATGCAGACGGAAAGACAATGTCGTACCGGGCATCCCCATTGGACGCCAGGGTCACGTTAACCACGCCGGTAGCATGTTGATGATCCCGCTGTAGCAGCTGTGCATTAACTTTTTTCGACTTCAAAAAATGCAGCAATTGGTCACCCAGTACATCGTCTCCCACCCTGCTGATCAGCCTGGAGTCTATGCCAAACTGACTGAGATGCACTGCCACATTCATGGGTGCACCACCGGGTTTTTTCTCGTTTTCAAATATATCCCAGAGGGTTTCTCCAAAGCAAAGGACAGGCAGGTTCGATATGTCTTTATTCATTGTTAGTGCGTTAAGCGATTGAAAATGGCGGATGTTCACTTCCCCGTGACGACACTTTGCTCACGAAAAGGCCGCAAATCCAAGATGCCAAAAAAATTTTAGGATAAAAAATCCAGTTGGATTGGTTTTGCCGGAGAGGCGAATATTCTCGCTATAGTCGCGATGTTGACCTGCACTATGCCCGCGAAGCAAAATTTAATGAAACGTCATCAACTACCTTGCTGCCCTGCGCCACCGGAGCTACTGACCACTCCAGACCTTTAGCTCGTCCGGACAGGTGTACTGAGGGCTTTTGAGCATTTCGTGGTCGGTGAGCGTAAGCAGGAAAGCCTTCAATGCGGCTTTGTCGGCATCATTGAGTTGTACGCCTTGCTGACGAACATTTTTCATAAGCGGATGTACATAGTCTGAATAAACTAAGCCTTCGGAGTAGAAGTCTATTACTTCGTCCAGGGTCTTGAACCTGCCATCGTGCATGTAAGGGGCGGTTTTTTCTATATTGATGAGTGATGGCGCCCGGTAGGCACCTATATCCATGGGGTCTCCGGAAATGGCGTGTCTGTCGCGGTCGGCAGGGTCAAATTTTTTATCCTTGGCATTGTTGAAGTATTCGTTGGTAGTCATTAGCACCGAGCCTCCATGGCAGTGAAAGCAGTCGGCATCTTCTGAGAAGAACAGATCGTGTCCACGTTTTTCGAGGCTGGTGAGTTCAGCTTCCTGCCGAAGGTATTTGTGAAATTTGGAGTTTTGTGCCACTATCGATCTTACGAATTGGGCGATGGCCTTGCTGATGCGGTCGTAGTTTATTTCTTCGTCGCCAAAGGCCGCCTTAAATTTCCCCTTGTACATAGGCACCGCTTGTATGGCCGCAACGCTTTTTTCAATGGTGCTGTTCATTTCGTGTGATGAGGTAATGGACATCCACACCAGTGATTCAATATTTTTAAAATTGAATTCAGGCTTGTCAGGGATGGTGGCCGTTCCGAGTTGCTCGTTGCCTTCATTTACAAAACCATTCCACAAAAAACCATTGTGGTTGTACACCGAATTGACGAGGGGCAACATAAAGTTGGGCGTGGGCTTACCATTGGGATGGTCTTCGGTCGGCAGGCCAAAGGTGCGACCGCCTGTAAATTTTGGATGATCGATACCCACTTCAAAGCCATGTTCCTGAATATGGCAGGTAGCACAGCTCATCAGCATGTCATTGGAGGAATTTCCCGACAGTCTGCCGTCATAAAACAGGTATCTGCCCAACTCTACTCCCTCCAAGGTCATGGGGTTGTCGCTGGGGATATTGAGGTTTTTCGGAAAAAACCTTGCCTGAGGAATATTATATGGGGTAGCTTGAAATATTTCTACTCCGGGCAAATCTTCATGGGTGTCTGTGCTGCAAGACAAGGTGACGAGTGCAACAAATACCGGCAACACAATTCCGAAAGTGATCAATTTTTTCATGACCTGATATTATTTTTATTTTCAATTGTAACTCTTTTGTCCGGGTAAATTGGTGATCTACGTTACCGAAGTCATCACAGTACCGGGTCTTCGGCATGTTGAACCAGGCTAAAAACATTCCGCCCGTTTTCCACGCCCATTTGCATGGCCTGTTGGTTTTGCATAATTTTCCCCCCAATGGTGTTGTGATCGTACACGTGGGGTTGCTCCCACCATTGCTCCACATTCATTCTTATGCCTAATGTATTTGTCTGATTTGCCTGGATATTAACAGGGCCTTGCAGGGTGCTTTCGAACCAATTTTGAACAAAGCCCGTCACTTTACCATCAGCATCACGTGTTTGCCCTACACCCAGGTGAAAGTTGAATGGCTCTCGCTCTCCGGCAGAATTGCGCCAGAAACCATTGAGCTTCATATAGTGATATCCACCCTGCTCGCCACCCAGATTGCTGGGCCATAGCATGTCACTTTTGGGAGGGTCGGTAAACATGAAAGGCATGTTTTTTTCTCCTTTAATTCCAAAGACAAAAGTAATTGCAGCGTATTCGCCCGCAGGCACTTCGTTGTTTATTTTCCAAATGGCAGTTTCGGGCAGGTTGGTATCGATGTAGTGGGCAAAATTGTTGTTGTCGAGTTCCACTTTGCTACCATCGGCTTTGGTAAGAACCACATCCGACACAAACCATTGTATTTCGCTTACCTCGTAGGTATTGCCGGCTGCATTTACATAGTGTAATGTATCAAAAGCCAGTGAGGCATTGTCTGCAAAGTGCTCGAATTTAAGAACCAGAGCGCCGGTTTTTTTGGCAGATGCGGGATCTTCCGACTTTTTACATTGGGCAAAAAGCAGGATAAAAACCGGCATAACTAGATAAATCAGGATTTTTTTCATTGATGAAACTCAGTTTAGAAACGTCAAAACAAAAACACTTATTGAGTGATATAAAGTTCGCAAAAGACATTTATTTAAATAGTATCCCTTTATATTTTTATTCACGCCTATTTTTGGGAAGGTGTGTAAACAAATCCTGCCGTCGGACTTCATATAAGTAGCGCAACTACCTAGGACTATCTGGTCAATTATGGTTGGTAGGAAGTAGATTGATGATTCCAAGCGTGTTTAAACTTAGATGTCTCTCTCATTGGATCAAGATCAAGCTTTATTAGCTTACTCCAAATATCCATTTAAAAACGGCGCCAGAATAAAGCAAAAATCCATGCGAATTAGTAGGAACATGATATTTGGAGTTATTCAAGTGGCCTGACATAGGCGATTGCCCAAAAATGAAAACTAGAGTGATGTGCCGATTCAAGCTCTGAAATACTGGATAGGAAAACCTGATAAAAAGATCAGCCATAGGAAAGTCGATTTACCCACAGAATTTTGACGCATAGTGTTTCAATTTTTAGAAACAATCCCAAGCTGTACCAGTCTATCTTTTTAAGATTACCCCCAATGCATAAGCAGCCGATTACTAAGACGCTTTACGTTTTTTGGATTTGTCTTACAAGATTTGTTCTATCTATGTTGGTCAATTAATATATTGGTTCCGTCTGGATCGGTCAATGTAATATGAGCAGGTCCAGATGAGTTTGTGTCAGCCTCGGCAGTTAATGGAATGCCACAATTTTTTAAGTGTGCCTGAATTGTTCTAACATCATCAAATGTTTCGATGCTATTTGCGTTCTCGTCCCATCCAGGATTAAAAGTGATGATGTTGTTTTCAAACATGCCTTCAAATAATCCAATTATGGCATTGCCGTTCTTCATTATGAGCCACTTCTGATTGATGTCGCCACCCAAGGCTGAAAAACCTAAATGTTCATAAAATTCTTTTGATTTATGAATGTCTTTGACGGAAAGACTAATGGAAAATGCTCCTAGTTTCATACTTATTTTTTCAAATACCGTTTTTAAATTAGTCAACCTTCTATGTAATTCATCCCCAATCATTTGGTCGAAATCCAGACAAAAGCATTAAATGGCTCACTGCCGTTTACCAGATTTTAAAATGTAAATCAATCCAATATTTAATGAATGACCTAATTGGTTATTAAATAGCTCCTCCTGCAAATCCCTTGGTATAGCTAGTAATCCATCTATTGAGGCATTTAAACTCAATTCAAATATATCTGAAAATGAATAAATAAAACCACTCTGAAAAGAGCTAATTAGAAAAATCCCTGTCGGCCATCCAAAAGCAATCGTTGTTTAAAATCCCGTTTACCAAAAACATATTGAAAACTTACCGGGAACTTAATATTATAATCATGCTCATTTGCTTTAATAATAGACTTATTTAAATATGGTTTATCGGAATATATAATTCCCATTTTCAAATAGAGTTTCTCATTTTTTAATGGTCTCCAAATATGAACTAAAAAACCAAATTGAGGTGCATAATACTTGTTATGATATGTTGCCCCGGACAATAATTCTAATTTATAAGTCACTTTGGGAATAAATTTTGTATAGTTCACACACTCATACTCATTGCAAATCGCATTATGATAATCTATTGAAATATTAACCAAATCGCGCTGATCCAAAATATCCATCTCGTCGATTTTAGGGAATAATTCCGGAGCTTCAGACATATAAGCCCTTATATACCCTAAATATTGTTTATTTTGGACAATGTAATCCTTGCCGCCTATATTTTGGATAGAATTGATTCCATCATCTAACTCTAAAAAATCCTCATTTTCCTTTTTGATAAAATATCTGCCAGAACTAGATATTAAAAACAAATCAATTTCACCATCCACTAAAAATTCAAGAAAATACCATTTCGCTTTATTGTCTGATTCCTTGATTTCTCTTGATACAAAGTATTTCCCGTTTATAACTCTGAAAGCACTGAGCTCATTTGGATAATACTTAGTAAATTCTTTGGCGTCAAATTTCTTAAATAAACAGTATTCTTGATTTTTGCTAATATTCCCGATTCCGTAAATTGTGTCGTTTTGAAGATTAACTATTAAAGAAGGTTTAAATTCCGATTGAGAAAAAAGAGATTGAAAACAAAAGATTGTCAATCCCATAGCCAGTGAAAATCTTAATTTTGTATTCATATTGTGTGTTTAAAAATCTGACTATCGAACCATAAAACCTCTAAATTTTAGCTATTTTAAGATTCCGGCACTTGCAAGACCAAATTTATCGATTTTGCTTCTTTTCCTTTTCACTAATGCCCACTTTCTTTTCAGACCAGAAATAGGTAGGTAACCGGGTTGGTGGAAGGAACTTTTTTAATCTTGACCGTAACCCAGAAGGCTGAAACACTAGTATTCGAAAGTTTATGTTCTGTAAAGACTGGAATAAACCCAGCAAAAAATGTGGAACCACAAAAGGGTTTTCAGGGCTACACTTGTTCGCGCTCGAAAGAGAAGGGCAGGCGTGGAGCCCAATAATGAGACCGCTTTGGTCGTATAGTAACTCAAGCGTTGTGGCGACATTGTTTGCGTGCATTATTTTCAACGCTTTTCTCAGACGGAAAATTATAAGCTTGATTTCTAGACTTGAGCATATTTTTTTTCTGTAAACGGCTCTAATCCGAACCCGTGCTTATAGTGGTATGTGAGGCGCACCGTGGGCTTTTTTCTCACGGCCGTCGATTGTCCATTCGCTATTTATCATCTAATTCGTATGGCAACATTTCCCTTTTTATGTCCTTTATCGACATATCTATGGGCCTCAACTATTTCTTCCATCGAGTATGTCCTGTCCATAATAGGTTTTATCTTTTTATTTTCAATTAAGTTTTTTAGAAATAGTAAATCATCTTGTTTTATCTTTGGCAGTCTAGAGTTATTCAGAAAAATACCATTTTTTTTCAACAGTTTTTTGCATTTTGATGCCTTCAACTTCATAACAGCATCATAAACAATGTCATATTTTTCTGTATTATTAGTGATATCTTCTTTTGTATAATCAATAAATTTATCGGCACCGATTGATTTTATCAACTTAAAATTTTCTGCGCTACACACCGCGGTGACTTCTGCTCCAAAATATTTTGCCAGTTGGATGGCGAATGTCCCTAGACTGCCTGATGCTCCATTTATTAATATGCTCTGTTCTTTTCTAATATTTGCCTTTTGTAGGTTTTTAGGGCAGTAAGTCCTCCTGCGGGAATAGCTGCAGCTTCCTCGTAGGATAAGTTTTCAGGCTTTAAGGCCACCAAACCTCTTCTCAGTTGAGTTCCTTCTTTGACTTTTTCCGGCAAACACCTGTACTCAGCATAACCTCCTAAACCAAAACCTGTCAAAGCAAATATTTTATCTCCTATTTTAAATGATTTAACATCTTTTCCAACATCCTCGATTATACCTGAAATTTCCAAACCTAGCACCAAATTTTTCTTTGGTCTGAACAGTCCAAAAATCATACGCACTAAAAATGGGTCTACTCTTCTGATTCGTGTATCGCCAATATGTGCTGTTGTTGCATGTACTTTTATTAAAACCTCATTATTCTTGGGTTTTGGTTTATCAATCTCTTTAATCTGAAGAACTTCAGGTAGTCCGTATTGTGTACATATAATTGCTTTCACTGTAGTATCATTTCTTGGTCTAAATTGTTTCGAACCACGTAATGAAGCTACTACTAATTCCAAAAATCTCCTAAAGTTACTACAGCAATGGCTCCAGCGCGGTAGTTACATTCATTTCGCTCAATATTCATCGCTTTACTCAGTCTGGTAATGGCTCGATTACCAAAGGTTATGTTTTGCTGACGTCCGTTTGGTGCAATGCTGCCATTTACTTTTTTGGTTTTAGGTGATAGTTTATATAATTAAAAGCCTGTCCGTAATGCCGGCTCATGTACACTTCAAGGATACCAAATCTCAAGAGACCAATCTCAAAAAAAATCCAATATCGGAAAATTTAAAATCCCAGGGCCTTTTGAGCAATTGGTTTATGGGTTTTGATCACTATTGGCTATTTGGTGCTTGTCGGGACATAATGCAAAAATTCTATTTATAGGTTAGCAATGCTGTCCAAGCCCGGGCTCCTGCTATTTTTATCGAACACGATCTAATCAAATGCTATTTCGCCATGCGGAATTATGGAGCCTACGTATCTGTCCGCTGTCATCCACATCAGTCGGTGACAAAAAGCTGATTGGTGACAGTGCAGATGTAGCGATCCATCACGTCAGTTGGTCATCTACCGGCTCTCTTGCGTAGGTAATTAAAAGTGAACTATGGCATTTTAGAGCAAACACCCTTCCCGCCTTGTGTAATAACGGTCAGCATGATTAATGGGCGTACTGTTTAAAAGATAATTCTTTGGTCTTCTGCATCTTTAGGAGTCATTTATTTCGAATCTTCGAATGGATTCGCTATTTTTTTATAAATTGTCCGGTGTCTCCATATTCCAGTTATAGCGATCTACGGTGACCGATGAAGATAATATTTTTTAATTATAAGCTAAAATCATGAGCGAAAAGAAAATCCTTTTGACAGAAAAGGAAATCCCCGAAAAGTGGTACAACATTATGGCAGATATGCCTAACAAGCCTTTGCCTCCACTAAATCCGGCAACCAGAACACCAATAGGTCCGGAAGCCCTGGCACCAATATTTCCCATGGGTCTGATTCAACAAGAAGTCAGTGCCGAAAAGTGGATCGACATTCCGGAACAAGTACGCGATATGTACAAAATCTACCGCCCAACGCCTCTATTTAGGGCATATGGGCTTGAAAAAGCCCTGGATACCCCTGCCAAAATCTATTACAAATACGAAGGCGTAAGCCCTGCGGGTTCGCACAAACCAAATACTGCCATTCCACAGGCCTATTACAACAAACAAGAGGGCGTGAAGAAAATACTGACCGAAACTGGTGCAGGCCAATGGGGCAGCGCCCTGGCATTTGCCTGTAATATGTTCGATATGGAGTGCGAGGTATTTATGGTCAGACTCAGCTACGATGGCAAACCCTACCGCAAAATGATGATGAACACCTGGGGCGCCTCGGTACACGCTTCGCCAAGCAAGCTCACGCAGGCAGGCCGTACCATACTGGCCAAAGATCCCAACTCGCCAGGCAGCCTGGGCATAGCCATCTCCGAAGCCATCGAACTTGCCGTGCAAAGCGAATCTTCGAAGTATGCACTTGGCAGTGTACTCAACCACGTGCTGCTGCACCAGACTATCGTGGGGCAGGAGGCATTGCTTCAAATGGAAAAAGCAGGGGATTTACCTGATATTGTCATAGCGCCCTTTGGTGGCGGGTCAAATTTTGCCGGTCTTTCCTTTCCCTTTCTCAGACTCAACCTCGACGAAGGCAAAAAAATCCGGGCCATCGCCAGCGAACCTGCTTCATGTCCCAAACTAACCAGGGGAGTGTTCCGATACGACTTTGGGGATACCATCGGTATGACACCATTGCTGCCCATGTACACCCTGGGTCACAACTTTATACCTGCACCCATCCATGCAGGTGGTTTGCGCTATCATGGCGCAGGCGTTATCGTGAGCCAACTGCTCAAGGACAACTTAATAGAGGCCAGGGCGCACCACCAACTGGAATGCTTCGAAGCCGGCGTGTTATTTGCCAGGACGGAGGGGATCATTCCCGCGCCGGAAGCCAACCATGGTATAGCCACAGCGGTGCAGGAAGCACAAAAATGCAAAGAAGAAGGCATAAGCAAAACCATTCTTTTCAATCTGTGCGGCCATGGCAACTTCGATATGGCAGCATACGATGCCTACTTTAGTGGCAAGCTTTCCGAACACGAATTGACTACTGCGGAAATCGACAGTTCGCTGGCCGAGTTGGATACCCCGACTATTGCATGATAAAAGTGAATAGTGACAGAAAAAGGGTTATGCTAATAGGGGCGTGACCCTTTTTTATTCATTCATACTGTTATTGGTAAAATTAGTATCGTTGCAGGTTTTTGTTTTTGCACTCAAGCCGGATGGGATTTGCTTGTTATCAACAAAAACCTTTCGCCAAGCCTATTCTGGAAATAAAGAGCCGTCTAACCCAGGAACAATCCTAAGTGCATTTTTGTAATACACCTTTTTCAATACCTCATCAGGCAGATCGAGACCGTACATCGGCCAGAAAGCATGGTATTTTTTGTGGTATTGGAAATACTCATCGGCAGATTCCAACACCCGGAAGTAGGTAGGAAACTCAGATGGCACCCAACTGTCTTTACCAAATAAGATCCTGTCTTGATACCGTATAAAAAAAGCTTTGGCAAACCGAGGTTGGCGGCCAAGCTCGGCAATGACGGCGGCAATGCCGACATACATATTGGGCATCGCATCCATCAGTTGGCTCAGTTTGCCCAGGTCGTTGGCATACCAACCCATATGTGCATTGATAAATATGGTGTTTGGATGCATTTTGAACATACGGTGTTGCTCATCGATAATTTGCTGCCAGGGAGCAGGATCGGTGTCAGACCGCTTCCTGCCCGACTTTGTTTTTAGTTCGAGCCAACGTTCATTGTGGGCATCCATTGGATCCCAGAATGATTTGGGGTCGGCAGAGTGAATAAGTACAGGTATGCCCAGCTCGGCGCATTTTTCCCATATAGGAGCCAGTCGCGCATCATCTACGGCCACTCTATTGCCGTCAGTGTCTTTGTCGCGGAGACCAAGGCTTTTGTAAACCTTCAGGCCTACTGCACCATTTTTCACATCCGATTCCAGTTGCCGGGCTGCCTCGAAACCCCAACCCGGGGAGCCCACCCCAGAAAATCGACATTGGCAAAAATGCCAAACCGCTTGGGGATAGTGTGCATTTACATGGTCGATTTGCGCTTTGAGTCTGGCTCCGGAGCCCCGCTCAGGTTGATCATAATTGCTTCGTTGAGGGCATCCATATCGTTGATCAGGGCAGACAAATCCTGATTGGCCATATTAAACTGGTGGCTGTGGATGTCAATAAATGGATATTTGGCGCTCAGAATCGAGTCGCCGGGTACTACAAGTGTAGAAACCGGATTGTATTCTTCAAAACTGAGATCCCTCTGTGCCAACAGGGCGATGGCGCTTAGCGAAAATAAGATGGTCAAAATTGTCTTCACGGTGATGGTTTTTGATGGCAAGGCAATATCGACATTTAATTTTTAGTGAAAAAAACAAACACGTTGCAAATTGGTACCTGCATAGTTCGAGGCCTTCCACACCGCCAGCTTTTCGCCAGCTATGGTTTCGCGTATGGCTTCATGCCTGCTGTTTTGGGCTCAACACAGCTATAAAACAAGCCATCTGATTGATCCTGAAAAAACCGGTGAAATTCCAGGTTCTTATTGTGGAGCCTTTAGCGGATCCTGTCCACCGATTTCACCAGTTGTTCGTCCTTTTTTATGAATCGGTTGGCAAAAGAATTGAAAATCATGGCTGCCAAAGGCAGAAAATAGCCGGCCATAAACTCCCCTTTGCTATCGGTGCCGATTTCTGTTTCGCCCATATAAATATAATAAGTGGCAATGG
Source organism: Cyclobacteriaceae bacterium (assembly GCA_012033595.1). Taxonomy (GTDB): domain Bacteria; phylum Bacteroidota; class Bacteroidia; order Cytophagales; family Cyclobacteriaceae; genus JAAUQL01. The sequence continues at coordinate 52,415 of JAAUQL010000016.1, forward strand.
CGATATAGGCCATCATCAAAAAGGCATTGAGCGCGCCCAGTTTGATCTGCGTCAGGCGTTTTCTGAACTGGAATATGGAATATAGCGCAACCATACAAATTGCCGCTACCAGTCCGGCAAGAAAGAAAAGCTGTTTGCTCTCCGTCACCACAAAGACAGAAGCCTCGTTGCGTTGATATTTGAGCATATAAAAGGCGTCGAGGGTGTACCTGACTCCAGCTTCGGCATTGGTCTTTTCCCAGATCGGAAACATGACGACCAGACCCATACAAATGATGACCCCTAAAAGAAAAAGTGTCTGAACACGCTGAATCATAAGGCAATTTTTTGATGAAATAGGCTACAAAGAAATGACAATTGCGCAGACAAAAAAAGTTTTGCCAATTGGAAATATCTCACAATTAAGCGCCCGGGGCAAAAGAAGATCATAGAGATCACTTATCTTTGCAATCCACAAAATTTTCGCATTGAGGTATTTTTTCCAAATTTCGTACAAAGGTACCCACTACCACGGGTGGCAAATACAGCACAATGCCCTCAGTGTGCAGCAGGTCTTGCAGCAAAAAATGAGTCAATTAATCAGTACGGATATAGAAATAACGGGCAGCGGGCGCACCGATACGGGCGTGCATGCGCGTCAGCAGTATTTCCATGCTGATCTTCCGCATAAGATCGACCCCGAGGATTTCAGGTATCATTACAATGCCATTTTGCCCAGGGATATGGTAGTGCACACTATCCAAGCCGTAGCTCCCAATGCCCATGCCCGATTCGATGCCCTATCGCGTGCCTATGAGTACCGGATCATCGCAAATAAAGACCCTTTTGAACAGGGGCTGGCCTTCGTCTATGCGTGGCCCCTCCATCTCGATCTGCTCAATCAGGCTTCGTCTCTGCTACTCGGCAAACAAGATTTCGAGTCATTTAGCAAAGTGCGGACACAGGTCAACCATTTTGTTTGTGAAATATCGGAAGCAAGTTGGCAACAATCTGATGACCTGGTAGTATTTCGCATTAAAGCCGACCGCTTCCTGCGCGGTATGGTGAGGACGATTGTAGGAACCCTGTTGATGGTGAACGAAGGCAAAATATGTCTTGACGATATCCAAAAGATCCTGGCCAGTCGCGAAAGAGCCAAGGCCGGCCGGTCGGTGCCCCCCGAAGGACTATACCTCACCGAAATCTGCTATCCATCACAAATATTCTTAAACTAGACCTCGTGCAAAAAGAACAACATAGCGGAAAAATAATAGATGTAAACATCCTGAAAAGGTTGTACACCTATATTCAGCCATATGCTTCCAAGTTTTATATCCTCATCGTGCTTACGGTCATCATTGGCATTATTGGCCCCGTGCGGCCTTTGCTGGTATCTTACGCCATCGACGACCACGTGGCTATAGGCGACTACGCCGGATTGCTCAATATCACCATCATCCTCATTATTCTGCTTACTGCCTCCGGCATTTTTCAATATGCCCACACCTATCTCTCGGGCTGGCTGGGGCAGTATATCATCAAAGACATCAGGGTAAAGTTGTATCAACACTTGCTCAAAATGAGGCTCAAATTTTTTGACCGTACTCCTATTGGAAGGCTCGTGACCAGAAACGTTTCCGATATCGAAACCCTCTCAGAGGTTTTTAGCGAAGGATTGGCCGCACTCATCGCCGATGTGCTGCAACTCACCTTCATCCTCATCTTCATGTTTTACCTCGACTGGAAACTGACCTTGATGAGTCTCAGTACATTCCCCTTGCTTTTTGTTTCTACCTGGGTATTCAAAGAAAAAATCAAGCAGGCATTTAATGAAGTACGAACCGCCGTCTCCAACCTCAATTCCTTTGTGCAAGAGCACATCACCGGTATGGGCATCGTGCAGATATTCAATAGCGAAGAGCGCGAATACGCCAAATTCAAGGAGATCAACCATGAGCACCGGCGAGCCAATATCAAGTCAGTGCTTTACTATTCCATATATTATCCGGTTTCGGAAGTCATACAGGCCCTGGGCATCGGGCTCATCGTTTGGTTTGGTGCCAAAGGAGTGATACAGGAGCACGCCAGCTTTGGCGACCTTACGGCATTTATCATGTATTTGAATATGTTTTTTAGGCCCATTAGGCAAATAGCCGACCGCTACAACACGCTGCAAATGGGCATAGTAAGTTCTTCGCGCATCTTCGACCTGCTCGACAGCCACGACCAAATTCCCAACAATGGCCAATTTGTACCTCAAAAGCTGGACGGAAGGGTAGAATTCAAAAATGTTTGGTTTGCCTATGTAGATGAAGATTACGTGCTCAAGGATATTTCTTTTACGGTAGAAAAAGGCAAAACAATAGCCCTGGTAGGAGCCACAGGAGCGGGCAAGTCGTCGGTGATCAACTTGCTTTCGCGGTTTTATGATATAAATAAGGGCGAAATTACCATAGATGGCGTGTCGGTAAAAGACTTTGAAGTTACTGCCTTACGGCAAAATATCGGGGTGGTGCTTCAGGATGTCTTCCTGTTTTCAAATACCATAGAAGAAAATATCAATCTGGGAAACTATAACATCAGCCGGAAAGAAATATTTGACGCCGCCGAACTGGTAGGCGCCAAATCATTTATAGAACGCTTGCCAGGCAAACTCGAATACAACGTGATGGAGCGAGGTGTCACGCTGTCGGTGGGCCAGCGGCAACTCATTTCCTTTATCAGGGCCATGGTTTATGACCCAAAAATCATAGTGCTCGACGAAGCGACGTCTTCAGTAGATACCGAGACAGAGGAGTTGATCCAAAGTGCCATTCAAAAAATGATGGCCGGCCGTACATCCATCGTCATTGCCCATCGCTTGTCCACCATTCAAAATGCTGACAAAATACTGGTGCTCGACAAAGGCAGGATAGTAGAAGAAGGAAACCATACCGAGCTGATGGCCAAAAATGGCTATTATACCCAATTGTACAATATGCAATACAAAGAATTGGTTTAGCGCCCTGCAACCATGTGGATTTTTTTCCTTAAATGCCAGATCATTGAGGAAACAGCGCTACATACAGTTTGACACTGTACCGCCGGCCTTTTACATAGTTTAGGAAAACCTTCGCCTCAAAGCTATGACCAACAAAGGCACTTGGTATCAGGCAAACGTTTGGCCTAAGATGCTTTCCGGGAAATTTTGTACAACAGCAAAAAAAAGTCAGCGAGCGCATAACTCATAGTCGAAGACCCGGCACAAGGGTTAGATGTGAAACCGCCACATGCAGGCTGATTATAAAAATGGGCACGACTATGGTAACAAAGGAAGCGGTATTTGGTTTTATGCCTTATATTCAAACAAGCAAATATAAAATGTATGAAAAAGTTATTATTAATGATATTGTTCCTGGCCGGGGGAATAGCGGCTTATGCCCAGGGGGGCGTGGTAAATGTGAAAGTGACCAATGTAGAAGCCGATAAGGGAGGCTCCATCAACCTGGCCTTGTACGGCAAGGTGGGTTTTCTCGAAAACGGGAAGGAGCTTTTTGTAAAAACGGTGAAAGTAACGGGCGAAGAAGCCATTGCCCAATTCGAGGCCATACCTGCCGGAGCCTATGCCGTGGCTGTTTATCAAGACATCAATGAAAACAATAATCTGGATACCAAAATACTGGGCATTCCCAAAGAGCCGGTTGGTTTTTCTAAAAACAAAATGGGCAAAATGGGGCCTCCTGATTTTGATGAAGTAGCATTTAACCTGGAAAGTGGGGAGTCGAAATCATTGACTATAAAAATGAAAAACGGAAATTAATTAAGGCCAGAGGGTTCATGGCAGAAATTTTAAATAACATGCTTCGCATAAATTCCCACAGGTGAAGAATAAATAGTAAAGGGCGTTTGAGCTGTAATCAATTAAGATATGATTTTGTTAATTGGTGTTTGTATGGGAGGCCCAGATTAGCCAGCCGACCGCCCATCAAGACTTGTTTTTCTGAAATAACAATATACTCATTGAGCGTTGCTCGTGTACCAATACGGTCTTCAATGGTTCTGCCAACCGGAGACCGTATTTTTTTGAAAGGTCGGCGATCATATCTGTGGTGAATAAAAAGCGTATGCTGCCATCGGGCAATAGATATTTGCCATTGGCTAACGATTGATATTTGCCCTCCATGCCCACGGTGGTAGTCATGCGCACAAACAAAAACGCTCCTGGCTGCATTACCCTGCTCAGCTCATCCACCATGGCATAGAAGTGTCCCTCATCCTGGGCAAAGTGAAGCACCGCACTGGAAATTACAAAATCGAAGCTTGCATTTGGAAAAGGTATTGCGGCCGCATCGCCTACTACAAAACGCGCTTTCGGATAGCTGCTGTCCACAGCACCAAGCTGATGCAGCAATAAACTGATCGCTCCTTCGTCTTTGTCAAATCCATATACCTGATGTCCCGTACGCAATAGATAAAAAATATTCCGACCCTGCCCACAGCCTGCATCCAGTATTTTAAAATGGCTGTGCACGCGGCCTTTGAGCAGGTGATCCAGCAGGTAAATGTCCATATCACCCAGCAAGGCGTGGAGGGCTTTATGATGCAGCATCTGCCTGGGTTTGATATTTTTCAAGAGCTCGTTCTGTGGCCAGCCTGCCCTCCTCTATTATCTGAGCCGCTTTGTAATAGTCAAATGTGCTGCAACATGCTCTGGAGATTTGCACCACGATATCTGGTGGGTGACTCACGATCATATTGTCGGTGATTTTGTCTTGCATCATGTCTATGGTTTTCATCATCAAATCAAAGAACCCCAGCTTTTTTCTTGTGTTTCTTGTCGGGAGGTTTTCCTTTTTAAACCACTTCCTTGCCAGATTATCCAGCAGTTGCGTGTATTTTTTGTCATCCGCCATTTCCTCTACGCTTTTAGGAGGACATTCATAAGGTATGCGCGCATTCACATCTACTGCTATCACGATATCGCCCTCCTTTTTTTCTACATGGTTTAGAGGCAGCGGATTTAAAATACCTCCGTCGAGTAACTCCAGGCCTTCAAATTCCGCCGGCATCACCACAGCCGGAATGGACGAGCTGGCCCGTAGCGCCCGGTACAGACTGCCATGGTCAAAGACCATTTCCTCTTGCGCATTCAGGTCGGTGGCCAAGGCCTTAAAGGGGATTTTTAGATTTTCGATATTGCAATCGGGGATATTCGATTCCAATTGCTTAAAGACCCTTTCGCCACGAATGAGCCCCTGGCTGGAGAAACCAAAATCATATAATTTGAAGACATCGGTGCGCTCGAGGCCGCAGGCCCAGGCCTTCAATTTGTCCAGGGCTCCGGCAGCATATAGCCCACCTACCACGGCACCCATGCTGCACCCGGTCACAGAACTGATGCTAAAACCGTGGCTTTCGAGGGCTTCTATCACGCCTATATGTGCATAACCACGCGCACCTCCACTCGACAAAACCAATGCTACCGATCGATCCATATCATTGAAAATTTTAATGAAATTAAACAATCAAGGCAATCAATGGGCCATTACTCTACAAAAGTCATGTGTTTTCTTTTTTATCCGAGGCCCTGAATGGTCGGGTAAGTGCTCTGAACAATTTCTTTTCCTTTTCCCAAAAAAAAGAAAACTGACCCAAAAGCGCTCCATATACCAATATCAGGATTTGGTACATGGGAAAAATGAGTAAGATATAGGTAATCGCCTTGATGACAAATGGGGTCTGATCATTGTAGCCAAACCATGAAAACAGGTGTGGCCGTACCCACACGACCGTCATTCCCGTAAGGCTAAAAACGATAAGAACCATGATCACCTGAAACATGTTTTTCAGTTGCCATTTTTCTTTCAGTTTTTCCAGAAAAGAACCCTTGCCTTGTGCTGCTTTCATCATCAACTCTATTTGCTACAAGCTTGCAATATTAATAAATTAAAATTCAATGTGGTTTATCAAAAGATTTTTTGCCCGTACCTTTGGTCCATCAATGCCGTGGCAGTGCCACATACTGCAACACGCATGGCATAAACTCAAAATTATGCCATGAGAAATTAACATAATTCAGCAAAAGCAGATAAATTGGTTTTTATTAATTGTCGCCCTTTTTAATATCAATATGGATAAAATCAAAAGAGTAATCGTAACAGTGGACTTGTCGGAAATGGATGTGAACCTGCTAAAATATGTGACCATGCTCAGCAATTCCATCAAGCTCGATAAAGTATATTTTTTGAATGTGATGGAAAGCCTGGAACTTCCGGAAAAGATCACTGAAAAATACCCCGATTTGGTAGCGCCCCGCGACGAAGCAACCAAGAGCAGCATTCAATATACGATAGATGACGCTGTGGGCGATCAGCTAGATGTCGAATACGAAATCACGGTGGCAGAAGGCAATCCTACCGAGCAGATACTGAAATGGGCAAAAATAAAGGAAGTGGATTTGATAGTGATGGGTAGAAAATCGAAGTCCAAAGGAGATGGAATTCTTACCACCAAGGTGATCAGGCTGTCCCCGTGTTCGGTGGCCCTCATCCCTGAGACTTTCGAAAAGATAAAAAATATCGTAGTGCCCATCGACTTTTCCGAAGCGTCGAAACTGGCATTCGAATATGCCATCAACTATGCCAGGGTCATCAAGAATGTGCAGATCACCTGCCTCAATATCTATTCTGTGCCCAACGGATACACTATTTCGGGCAAGTCATTCAAAGAATTTGCCTCTATTATGAAAAACAATGCCATGGAGTCTTTGGACGAACTGCTCAAAAAATACAAAACCAAAGGCATACAGATAAACACCAGGGTGGAATTGAACAAAAAAGGCAACATCGCCAAAAAAATATATAAGGTAGCGCTCAGGGAAAACGCGACTTCTATCGTGATCGGCTCAAAAGGAAGAACCAACGCAGCAGCCCTCATACTGGGCAGCATTGCCGAAAAACTGCTGAAAGTAGATGCGACCATACCTGTGATCGTGGTGAAGCAGCGAAAACATAATTTGAGCTTTCTGGAAGCGCTGTTGAACATTTAAACCGCAAAGCTCCTGCTTTGGCGGATCATCTATGGGTGCGTTCCTTTGCTTGCCACCCATCCTCAAGGCTTCATTTCGCCTTCTATGTGGTAGGTAGCACGATTTTTTGAGATCATTTTTTGCCACCCGCTGATAGCAAAAGCCCGGAGCAGCTCGCTTTCGTGGTCAAAATGCAATTCCAATTTTTTTTCATTGCTAAACAATGGATTGCTGGTTCGGATTACCGCCCTGATATGTGAAGGCTTGGATGTGCCGGAAAAATATTGTACCGACAGGCTGTCCACTTCTGTTTTTTTTGGGTTGAGACTGCGATACAAGTGGATGTTCGAGCCATCTTCCGCCTTGGTTTGCTCTAGCGCATATCGGCCAGCCAGCATGGGTTTGTTGATATCCCCCGACCTGAATATGACAAGTTCACGATCCCAAATAGAGTCATTAGGTGCCAATTGCGACAATTCAATTTGACCATTGATATTGGCCTTTTTAAACAAAACAGGGCTGATCGAGTCGAGCAAAACTATTTGCCGGTCGATCAGCCCGTTTAGATCATAATACTCGTTGATTGACTTTTTCACCTTGTCCGGTTTGCAGGCGCAAACAGACAACACTACAATGATATAGAGCAATAAACGATTCAAACCCTGTTACTTTGCTTTTCCCTGGTTGGCCACTGCGGCAAGTTTGGCAGCCAAAGCCTCCTGGTCGCCAAGGTAGTAATGCTTAATTGGCTTCAGATTTTCGTCGAGCTCATATACCAAAGGCACACTGGTTGGGATATTCAGTTTCAAAATCTCATCTTCAGACATGTTGTCGAGGTATTTTACCAAGGCCCTGAGGCTATTGCCATGCGCAGCGATAATGATGTTTTTGCCGGCTTTGATCTCCGGGGCAATAGTACTTTCGAAATAGGGTACTACCCTTTCTACGGTATCTTTCAGGCATTCCGTGGTGGGAAGTTCCTCCTCTTTTAGTCCCTTGTAGCGGGCATCGTTGCCGGGGTAGTACTCACTTGTTTTTTCCAGTTCCGGTGGGGGGATGTCGTAGCTCCTTCTCCACGTCAGTACCTGGTCTTCGCCGTATTTCTTTGCCGTTTCGGCTTTGTTCAAGCCAGTAAGACCACCATAAAACCTTTCGTTCAATTTCCACGATCGCTCTACGGGTATCCACATCAGGTCCATGCCATCGAGGGTGATCCACAGTGTGCGGATGGCCCTCTTCTGGACAGAGGTAAATGCTTTATCGAAAGTGTAGCCATCCTTTTTCAGCAATTCGCCCGCAGACTTGGCTTCCTCTTTTCCTTTTTCGGTAAGATCGACATCGGCCCAGCCGGTAAACCTGTTCTCCATGTTCCACTGGCTTTCTCCATGTCTCAACAAAACTAGTTTGTACATTTCTAATTGATTTAAATATTAAACAAGGATTTCAAAAAATATGTTGATTTTTGCGCGTTGAGATTTCACAATTCAACTTGTCGCACAAAATTTGCTGCAAAATTAATCAAATACTGGCATAGATTTAGCTTTATTTTTTTGTTATTTTGAGCAGGTCACATGGAAAAGAAAACAGTTTACCGATTTTTAATTTGCATTTTCATTTTTAGCATTTCCCATTTCCCGGAAGCAAATGCGCAAAGTGAAGTGATCAATAATTTGCGCTCGGCCATGAAAACAGGCAGCTCCAAAGAGCTCGTAAAAAATTTCAATATGATGGTGGAGCTCAACTTCGAAGGTGAAAAGTCGAACTACAGCAAATCGCAGTCGGAACTGGTGCTCAAGGAGTTTTTCAAAAAATACCCGGCCACCGATTTCCAATACATTCATCAGGGTGCATCGAAGCAAGGCCTCACCTATGTCATTGGCAAATACACTTTCGAAGACGGCTCGTTCCGGGTTTGGATACTGATCAAAAAATTTGAGGACAGCTATCTGGTGGATTCCATCGATTTCAGCAGGGAGTGATCGCTAGTCGGGGTTTGCTTTCACTTGGATCAATATTGAGAAAAAGACCAATACCACTACATTTGGCTGTTGGCCGGTTTTAGGATCAAACGCCACCTGCCACCGGCGATAAAAGCCACTTTAAAAACTTTTATAAAAACTGTTGGCGTTAGAAATGTATTTTGCTACATTTGCAGTCCTTTTAGGAAAAGTGAAACAAAAAAGAAAATGAAAAAGGACATTCATCCAAAGTATTCAGAGGTCATATTTTACGATACACAAAGTGAATATAAATTTATGACCAAGTCAACGATGACATCGAACGAAACGATAAAGTGGGAAGATGGCAACGAATATCCATTGATCAAGATAGAAGTAAGCTCGGCGTCGCACCCTTTCTACACCGGAAAGAAAATCTTCGTGGATACCGCAGGCAGGGTCGAGAAATTCAACAAAAGATATAAAAAGAATTAAGTATATTATCTTTTACAGGGGAGTCTCCATTATTTTTATTAATGATGGGGACTTTTTTATTTTTACAAAATGAATATTATTCTTTTTGATCTCCCGGCTACCAAAACCAACCTGCTGCCATTTACTTTTACCCGGCCGGTGGCCGATATCAGAATTGGTATATTAAGCATAAAAGAAAAATGGGAACGTCACCTCCAAGGAGATTATTCCTACCTTACCGCAGACTATCTTGCTGTAAAATTCCCGGCGCAAAAATCCTCTAAAAACATATATTTGAATGGCGCGGTGCTACCCAATGCACAATTGGTGGCAGCGGTGAAAGCCCTTGGTGAAAAGCAGATATTGGTAAAAGATGCGCTACCAATAGCCTTTTTTGGCAATCTGGATTCAGTCGATGAATTGGAAAGCATGGCCACATCCGAAAAATTGGAGCAGGTTCACTACCCTTCAGCATGCATCAGTATCGATCAGGTCTATCATATTTTTGCGCTCAATGGCGCAATTATCCGCAGCGATTATGAGCTCTTGACCCACGGCCGAAAAAGCCAGCCGGTAGGCGATGAACACACCATCTGCTACAACAGCAGGGATATTTTCATAGAAGAAAATGTACAAATCAGGGCTGCCATTTTAAACGCCGAAACCGGCCCCATTTACATTGGTAAAAACGCTGAAATTGCTGAAGGTTCTATTGTTCGCGGAGCTACAGCCATTTGCGAAAGCTCCATCCTCAATCTGGGTACGCGCATTAGAGGCGATGCCACCATTGGGCCTTTTTGCAAAGTAGGTGGCGAAATCTCCAACTCAGTAATTTTTGGCTATAGCAGCAAAGCCCACGACGGCTACCTGGGCAACTCGGTGATTGGCGAATGGTGCAATTTGGGCGCCGATACCAATACATCCAACCTCAAAAACAATTACAAAAATGTGAAATTGTGGCACTATGGTCAGGAGCGTTTTGTGGATACCGGCCGCCAGTTTTGCGGTCTCATGATGGGCGACCACTCCAAATGTGGCATCAATACCATGTTTAACACCGGCACGGTAGTGGGCGTAAGTGCGAATATTTTTGGCAGTGGTTTTCCACGAACCTTCATTCCCTCCTTTTCATGGGGCGGGGCAAATGGTTTGGTGACCTACCAATTTAAACAAGCCCTGGAAGTGATGCCCAAAGTATTTGAACGAAGGAAAAAAACGCTCACCGAAGCAGATGTAGAGCTGCTAAAACATATCTTTGACGCAACAGAAAAATACAGAAGAGCATAGGCACAATGAGATTCACTGACATTCCGGGCCTTCAAAGCACCAAGGAAAAACTCTATCGGACCATCGAGAGCGGAAAGATAGCCCATGCCCAAATGTTTGCCGGCCCCGAAGGAAGTGCCAATCTCGCCATGGCTATGGCCTATGCAGCCCTGCTCAATTGTACCAACCGCACAGCCGACGATGCCTGTGGCACATGCCCTTCGTGCAGCAAAATTAACAAACTGATCCATCCCGATGTCCACTATGTGTTTCCTGTAAGTGCTACTAAAAATGTGACAGGCAAGGAGGTTGTCAGCGATGCATTTATTGCGCCGTGGCGCGAATTCGCCATGCAACAGCCCTTTGGAGGTCCGGTCGAATGGTCGGCGGTGTACGGGGGCGAAAACAAGCAACTCAACATCAGCCGGGAAGAAAGCCGGGGCATGATCAGGAAACTATCGTTGAAGGCATTCGAAGGTGAGTACAAGGTGATGATCATCTGGCTACCGGAATACATGCACCCCTCAGCGGCCAATGCCATACTCAAGCTTTTGGAAGAACCTCCGGAAAAAACAGTTTTCCTGTTGGTAACCTGCGACCAGGAGCAGATAATCGGCACCATATTGTCCAGGGTACAGCTATTGAAAATCAGGCCGTTTTCTAAGGAAGAAATCGCCGGCTATCTCACTGCCAAACATCAACTGGAGTCTTCCAAAGCTTCGCAAATTTCAAGTATCACCTCTGGCAACCTCAATGAGGCCATCAGATTGATCAATGAAGTGGAAGACGATACGGACAAGAGTTTCCAGGAGTGGATGCGGCTTTGTTTTAGCAACAATTATCCACAGTTGGTAAACTGGGCCGAACAGTTCTTTGCTTCCACCAAAATCAATCAGAAGGGGCTATTTCAATATGGGATTGCCGTGTTGCGGGATACCCTGCTCATGCAAAACGACGGGGCGGCATTGGTCAATGCCCACGACCCTACATTTGTAGCTCGTTTTTCTAAAACCCTGAATCTTGAAAAGGTGGAAGCTTTGTATCAAATCTTCAACACGGCTTTTTATCATTTGGAGCGCAATGGCAACCCGAAGATCATATTCCTGGATACCTCATTACAAATATCCTCAGCTTTCAGGAAATAGCTGAAAAAAACAAACAAAGAGACAGATGGAAATAAAAATCGGCACAAGAAAGAGTTTACTCGCCATGTGGCAAGCCAACCATGTAAAAGATGCACTCGAAGCGCAGGGCGTACATGTCACGCTATTGCCCATAGAGACCAAAGGTGATAAAGTATTAGATGTCTCTATTGCCAAAATCGGGAGCAAGGGGGTGTTTACCGAAGAGCTGGAAGCCATGCTCGAAAGTGGAGAAATAGACATTGCCATACATAGCGCCAAAGATTTGCCAAGCGAACTGCCGGCACAATTTGACATTTTGGCCTTTTCGGCAAGAGAAAAGGCTAACGACGTGCTGGTGAGCCATAACAAATCGTTGGGGCTGAAAGACAGCCATGCGGCATTTAAAATAGGCACTTCGTCCACCAGGCGTATTGCCACGCTGGCTCATTATTTTCCGAATATCGAAACGGTAGAGATCCGAGGCAATCTGCAAACAAGGATCGGGAAAATGGAAGCAGGGCATTGCGACGCACTTTTGCTGGCTTATGCGGGCGTAGCCCGAATGGGATACCATGGCCTTATCAATCAGGAATTACCGCTTGATATTTTTACCCCTGCAGTAGGCCAGGGCAGCCTGGCGGTAGAAATCGCCATCTCCCTGTCAGCAGAAAAGAAAGCCAAAGTGAGGGACATCATCAATGACCCCACCGCAGAGATCATACTGAAATGCGAACGGGCGTTTTTACGAAAGCTAAAAGGTGGCTGTAGCATTCCCGCTTTTGCCTATGCCCATATCGATAACGGGAAGTTGGTGCTGAAAGCGGGTATTTTTAGCCTTAACGGAAAGGAGAATGTAAAAAAAACCATGGAAGGCACTATTGACAGCCCCGCTGAATTGGGACTGAAAATGGGCGAATTTGTCTTGCAACACGGCGGAACGGAAATACTGGCTCATATCAATAGCGCCTTGAATCGTGGCTAGAGCGCGGCAGTTATTCCTATTCCCTTACGGGAAATAAAGCACCAGGTATTGGCGACAATACCACCATCACCTGATTTATTCGAACATTAATTATAAAAAAAATGAAAAACGTTGTTTTTATGCTGATGGGCCTGATGATGGCCTTTTCGGCTTGCGCCAAAAAAGATTATTTGATCACCATTAAGACCAGCTATGGCGACATGAAGGTGATACTTTATGATCAAACCCCGAAGCACAAAGAAAATTTTGTGAAGTTGGCCAAAAGCGGAGCGTACGACAGTACTACCTTCCACAGGGTGATAGAGGGATTTATGATTCAGGGTGGCGATGTAGATGCCAAACCGGACAGTAAAGTAACAATCGACTATACGATCGATGCCGAATTTGTCGATACCCTGTTCCATCGCAAAGGAGCACTGGCAGCAGCCCGCAAGTCTGACAACATTAACCCCAAAAAAGCCAGTAGCGGCAGTCAGTTTTACATCGTTCAAGGAGTGGTTTACGACGCAGAGGAACTGACTACCGATGCGATAAAACTGAACCAATACCTTGGCCAATTATTTCAAAAGCCCGGGTACGATTCGTTGAGAGAAGAACTCAGCGCCATTTACTATCAAAAAGGCGAAAAGGCCTATGCCGAGAAACTAATGGCACTGAAGCCGGTAATGGAGCAGGAATTCAATACCACTTTTGATAAAAAACTACCGGCAGACCGGCTCGAAGCGTACACCACCGTAGGGGGCGCCCCTCATCTCGACGACCAATACACTGTTTTTGGTCAGGTGGTTGAAGGCCTGGATGTGATAGATAAAATCGCCGCAGTAGAAACCCGGGCTGAAAAACCACTTCAGGATGTGTATTTTACCATGGAAGTAGAAGAGGTGAATGTGAAAAACTGGAAAAGCTTTACGGAATAAAATATTAATCGTCAAACAGATTTTTAAAGGATTTCCGTATCCACAAGGTGCCTTAACAGAGAAGATTTGGAGTCTTCAGCATGGCCGATGTGCATTCGCCAACACCACCAGGCAGCCGCTGCATACTCCAAATTTCACATGGGCATGAGTCACAAAAATCACGCAGGCAAGTCATCACGTGTCTTCAAAGCTATACATTTGCCAGACCAGCCAGATCAAAAATCATCGGCATAGAGGCCAAAGACTTTTCTTTCCACATATTTCAAAATCGATTCTGTTTCGATCTTTCCCGGGCTCACGAGCATATCTTTAAATTTTACCAGCTTCTGGTTGAGCAACAAGTCGTCCCAGATGGAGATCCGCAGCAGGCGTATCTTGCGTTTTCTGGCGATCATGTCCGTGGCAAGATCGGTCAAGGCTGTCAGCTTCCACCCGGGGGCTCCTGATAGACCCAAATCTCCAGGCAACTGAGGCTCACCAAAATATCGCTCCGCCTCTCGACTGGTCCACTCCGGCCTGGCCGTGCCCCCTTTGAGGCATTCTACTTCATACTTGCGGCAGTACGAGAGGTATTTTACCTTCGGAAAACTGGTGATATTGTCATAAAAAGCAGAGCGGAGGGTTTTGCCGCGATAGCGGTTGAAATGAATGGCCTCATCGAAAACCACAGAAAAGCGCCCAAACTCCATCAGCGGCACCGTGTATCTGGTTTCCGGAAAGGTGCCCTCTTTACCATCGAGGGCATGGTAGGTCTCCAAAAAGTTCTTTTCATAAAAAGAGCCGTTAAGCTCCCACATATTAAAGTTTGTATCGATCGAGGAATTGGGGAGGAACTTAGTCAATAATATTTTGCGTAGATTTTCTTCCCTGATGCTCTTTTTTGCTTGCATTTAAAAATAATATAATGTTGATGGTAAATTTTTTGAACCCTGCAAATCAGATCTTCCCGTCGTGTTATTTACCTGTCAGGCAATAGGCAGCACAAAAATACAAAGCTAAAGGTCATGGTCACAGGGCCGTTGGATATTAGAAATGACGCCACCGCTCTGTATATAAAAAGTGCATAGGCAAATGCGCTTCATTCACCTATGCACTTCTATATCAATTGGTAATATGCTAAGACAAAAACGAGATCAATACCCCTGCGGCCACTGCGGAGCCGATTACGCCGGAGATGTTGCTGGCCATTGCGTACTGTAGCAGATGATTGCTCGGATCGTGCTTGAGCGCAATCTCATTGGCCACACGTGAGGCCATCGGCACGGCACTGAGTCCGGTAGCACCAATCAAAGGGTTAATTTTCTTTTTCGAAAACAAGTTAAACGCTTTTACGGCGAATATTCCTCCTGCTACTGAAAAGCAAAACGCAATAAAACCTCCAACGATGATCATAATAGTTTTTGCGTTCAGGAAGGCGTCGGCCGTCATGGTGGCGCCAACCGTAAGACCCAAAAAGATGGTCGCAGTGTTCAAAATGCCTCCCGAGGCAGCTTTGTGCAAGCGTTCGGTTGGGTTGCCAATTTCCTTCACCAGGTTGCCAAACAGCAGCATACCGACTAAGGGAACTGCTGAAGGCACAAACACTGCCACAATGCCACCCATCATCATGGGAAACATGATTTTCATCGCCCGTAAGTTTTTGATAGGCCGCTTGCTGGGGTACAGCTTGTCTTGTTCCTTCATGTTGATCATCAGCTCCTTTTTGCTGGTGGTCAGTCTGACCACAAAAGGAATGATGACCGGCACCAGCGCCATATAAGAATAGGCTGCTATGGCAATAGGACCCAACAGATGAGGCGCAAGCTTAATGGTGGTATAAATTGCTGTGGGACCGTCGGCACCACCGATTATGCCCAGCGAAGCAGCTTCTTTGGTGGTAAAGCCCACCGCTATGGCTCCCAACAATACTGTAAAAATGCCAATTTGGGCAGCAGCGCCAAAATAGGCCAGTTTCAGATTGCGCAGCATGGGGCCAAAATCAGTCAATGCACCCACACCCATAAAAATGATCGGGGGCAATAGCCCTGTTTTGATCAGCGAATAGTACAGCAGGTTCATGATGCCATAGTTCTTGGCAATCTCCAACAGCGACATGTGCATGATTTCGTCGGTAGAAGGCACTACACCCATTTCGCCACCGAGCGAGTTGGCCAGGATTACCCCAAAGCCGATAGGCACCAGCAACAAGGGTTCATACCCTTTTACAATACCAAGGTAGAGCAGGGCAACGCCAATCACGATCATGATAAGCGTTTGGGGATTTGCTGCCAAATTCCCAAATGCCGTCATTTGAAATAATTTTTCTATAATTTCCATATGCAAAAAATCTCTTCAATGATGGATTACTGCAACTTGATCAACACATCGTCTTCTTCTACCGTTGCACCATCGCTGAAACAGATCTCCACGATTTTACCGGCTTTATCGGCAGTGATGGCATTATATACTTTCATCGATTCGATATATCCTACCACGTCACCTGTTTTTATGTTGTCACCAACCTTAATCGCCGTATCGCTGGCGCTTTTGGTCTTAAAGTATTTGCCTTCGAGGGGAGCGGTGATTTCCGCTGAGCCTGTTGCCATTGCTGCCGGAGCTGCTGCTGCCGGTGTCGGCGCCGGTGCTGAAGCTGTCGCGGGAGTCGCAGATGCTCCATAAGCCACAGAAACCACAAACTGCTCGCCGTTCACGTCAACATGGAGCGTTTTGGGAACAAACCCTGCCATAGGAGCTGTGGCAGCCACCGGGGCATCTGCGATGGTATCGCCTTTGCGTTTTTCGGCCAGATCTTTTTCAAATTCTTCCTTGGCTTTGCCCGACTTGTAATTTCTATATTGAGTGGGGTGCATGGCCAATTCAAACAATTCTTCATCGTCTTGTCCATAGTCCCAACCCTTTTCGTCCATTTCTTTTTTGAAGGTTTCGAGATTGTCGGGATAGAGGCTTTGCGGATGACCGGTAAAGAATTCTTTGCCCTGATCTTTGGCCATCTTCACAATTTCAGGCGCCAGTTCGCCCGGCAGCCTGCCGGCGTTGCCCAGCAGCATATCCCAGGTATTGTCATCGATCATGGAGAACCGTTCTTTGCCTTTGGCCATTTGTACTACATTCATCAAGGCCACATTTTTGACATACTGGCTGTAGGGGGTGACCAGGGGCGGATAGCCAAGTTTTGGCCAGATAAATTCCACTTCGTCAAACAGACGCACCATCAGTTCGTCCTGGGTCAGTTCGGGCTGGCCATTTTTTACCAACCATTTGTTCAGACTGGAGAGGTTGTTGCCCAGGTCGGCCATCAGACTGCCCATCATACCACCTGGTAAGCCTGGTCCGATGAGCAATGAGTTGAGGAATCTGTTTTTAGGGTCGATATAGTATCCCAGGAAGTCGTCAATAAACTCTTGTGTGAGCGTGCGTGCCTGCATATAGGCTTTCATGTTGATGTCGGGTACCGAAAAGCCTGCATCTTTGAGCATTTCCACCACGGTGATCACATCTGCATGTCCTGTGCCCCAGGAGAGCGGTTCCATGCCTACGTCAATAATATCACATCCTGCTCGTGCCACTTCAAGTATGGCAGCCGGGGTAAATCCGGGGCCTGTTTGTCCGTGGTACTGGATGAGCATATTGGGATGTGCCGCTTTAATGCCCTGCACCATTTTGCCCAAACTTGCAGGGCGTCCAATCCCGGCCATGTCTTTCAGACATATTTCATCTGCCCCTCCTTCGATCAGTTGCTCGGCAAGATTGACGTAATAGTCCACATTGTGCAACTTGGAGTGGGTGAGCGACAGGGTGGCTTGTGCGATCATTCCCCCTTCTTTGGCATATTTGATAGAGTCTATAATATTGCGAGGGTCGTTGAGGCCATCAAAAGACCGGGAAATATCCACCCCTTGCTTTTTCTTAACTTTAAACATCAGCTTTCTGATGTCGGCAGGAACAGGGCTCATTCTGATGCCGTTGAGGCCGCGCTCCAGCATGTGCGTTTTGATGCCTGCGGCGTTGAAGTCCTTGGTCCAGGCACGTACCGCTTTGTTTGGGTTTTCGCCAAACAGCAGATTGATTTGTTCAAATCCACCACCATTTGTTTCCACACGGGCAAAGCAGCCCATGTCTATAATTACCGGCGCAATGCGCTCCAATTGATCTTTGCGTGGCATGTATTTGCCTGACGATTGCCACATGTCACGATATACCAGCGAAAATTGAATGTCCTTTCCCATTTTATCTGAGGTTTGTTGTTTTTAATAGATTAGAAAAAATATAAATGATATATAAAAAATGATTACCGCATTTGTACGGCACAAATATTTGACTTCTACGGTTATATGTTGGTAATGGAAGTTACTTTGGCTTTGCCTTCAGTCACGATATCAACAGCAGCAACTATGGCAGCCATTTTTCGACCATCGATTGCATGCGGTATAGAGGCCTTTGCGACCTGTGGGGCGGCTGGTTCCGGAAAAAATTTGTTCACCACTGTGGTGAGTAAATTGCCCAAAATGACGATAAGGGCAAGAATTGTAAAAACGGTGATCATACCAACTGCAAGCAACTCAAGCGCTATACTAAAAGATTCATTCATGGTTTTTAGTTTAAAAAAGTTAGCGCTAAGGTAGCTAAATATTGCGGTAATTCCAGTACACTGATATTAATATTGTCAATATCCCCTTTCAAAAAATAATATTTTGTTACATCTGCATTTGCAATCTAAAGCCCACCCCATGATGGTTGGTGATTTGAGCCACCGGCTCATCTGCAATGTATTTTCTTAATCGTGAAATGAACACATCGAGGCTTCGTCCATTGAAATAGTCGTCGTCGCCCCATACCTGTAGCAGTATGTCGTTGCGCTTTACCACCCTGCCCTGCGCCTGGCACAAAATCAACAAAATATCGGCTTCTTTTTGTGTCAGCATTTTTTCTTTACCGGGCGACTTCAACAGCAATTGGCTGTGGTTAAAATCATACTTTCCAATAGAAATTACCTCTTGCTGAGCTCCGAGCTCTTTTTTAGACCTTTTCAGGAAAACCTGAATTCTCAACACCAGCTCTTCTATGCTGAAAGGCTTGGTAATGTAGTCATCGCCACCGAGCATAAATCCTTGCAGCCTGTCCTCTTTTAGTGTCCTGGCTGTCAGAAACAATATCGGTACATGCGTATTTACCTCCCTGATGCGGGCAGCCACCGCAAAACCATCCTTCTTTGGCATCATTATGTCCAGAATACATACATCAAAGCGATGCTGGCCGAATCGCTCAAGGGCTTCTTCACCATCTGAGCACAGATCAACCCGATAGCCTTGGTGCTCCAGGTTATCCTTCACTACAAAGCCCAGGTTCACGTCGTCTTCGGCCAACAAAATACGTACAGACTCATTCATGGCTGGCAAGGGGAAATGTCAACTTAAAGATACTGCCTTCACCCGGAGAACTTTGCAACGCAATGTGGCCTTTGTGGAGTTTCACCATGTTTTTGACATAGTGCAGGCCGAGACCAAAACCTTTCACATTGTGCAGATTGCCGGTAGGCACGCGATAAAATTTGGCGAAGATCCTCTTTTGGTGCTCTTTGCTGATGCCGATACCCGTGTCGCTTACTTCTATCACCAGGGCATGCTTTTCGTTTCGTGTGGCCACCACCACATGGGGTGGGCCATTGCTGTATTTGATGGCATTGTCCACCAGGTTTTTGATGATATTGGCAAGATGGGTCTTGTCTGCCATGATGCCGGATTCGCTGGCTGCAAAATTCAACGTAATGGGGCTTCGGGCAAAGGCGAGCTCAACGGTCTCGACCACTTGGCCAATGATGATTTGTGCATCGACCCTTTCCAGCGTCAGGCCAATTTTTTTTTCTTCGATGATGGCTGCCTGCAGTACGTTTTCTACCTGGTGCATCAGCCGCTTGCTTTCTTCTTTTATAATAGCGGCATAGTTGCCCAGCCGCTCCGGCTCATTGGCGATATCCTCATTTTGAAGTACCGAAGATGACAGTTGAATCGTGGAGATTGGCGTCCGAAATTCGTGCATCATATTGTTGATAAATAGCTTTTGCAGCTCTGTAAAGCGGCGTTGGCGGAAAATCACAAAGAGGGCATAGGCAAAAAAAACCACCACAAAAAGCAACACCAGAGAAGAAAACATCCAGATACCCATCTGCCCAATCAGCGTGTTGTCTTTGGTGGGAAACAGCACCCCAAAATAATAATCGTTTCCTTTCCAGATCGGCAAGGTGTGGACGGTAGGTTTTTCAGCTATGCCATTGGCATCCATGCTTATATTATTACCAAACACCATTTTTGCATTTACACAATCGTAAATGCCGTATTCAAAATCGGTGGTGAGGGCAATGCGCTGAAATTCATTGATGAGGAAAGTTTCAAGCAATCGTGAATCGATCTGGCCGTTGAGCATAACGACGAAGTAGTTGGATGAAAGCTGCTCCACGGGGTTTACCTTGGGGATGGCCCGATTGCTATAGGTGAGCATCTGATCGGCCACATTGCGCAATGCGATGTTCACTGTTTGATCAAATTGTTTTTCGCGGATATTAAAAGCACGGCTGAACCAGTAAATCTGGACAATAGTGATGCCCGTGATGCAAAAAACCGCAAGAGCCAAAACATATCTGAGGGTGACGCGTTTCACTTTACGAAAATAGACGAAAAAGCCGGCTGATCGACAGCTTTAACATTTCATTAACAATATTTATGGTTCCATTAACAGCCTTTAAGGTATAAAAGACTGTTATTTGAAACTTATTCAACTTAATAATTATATCATGAAAAAATTATTTCTTTTAGCGACGTTCATTCTCGGTATCGCTGTGATGACCAATGCGCAGGTAAATGTAGCCTCTGGCGATCCTACCGCCATGGCCAAGTTTAAATGGGTAGAAACTACCCATGATTTTGGCAAGATCGCCCAGGGCAAACCCGTTTCCACCGAATTTACATTCACCAATACTGGCTCCACGCCATTGGTGATCAGCAATGTGAAAGGTTCTTGCGGTTGCACTGTAACAGAATACACCAAGGATGCCATTGCTCCAGGCAAAACCGGCAATGTGAAGGCTACCTTCAACGCCGCAGCAGTAGGTGCCTTCAACAAGAGCATCAGGGTGACCGCCAATGTGGAAGGCGGATCGGAAACCTTGATGATAAAGGGTGAAGTGACCAATTAGTCGATATTAAAACCATTGTAAAAAGGGCTTGGATGTATCCAGGCCTTTTTTTTATAGAAAAATTTTTATTGAAAGTGCCGGGTGTAAGCATTCTCGCGCAGCACAAGCGGCGGTTTAGTTCACGCTAAGCGTATAATGAAAAAACCAAGACTGACGTGGAAAAATTCATTGAATTTTTGGGTGAAAGGAAAATCTCTTTCTTACTTTTGCGCTTCTATTGGGT
>JAAUQL010000230.1 GCA_012033595.1 Cyclobacteriaceae bacterium
AGGCCGCAACCTCGTTCAATAATCTGAGGGAATTCTACTAAAGACATGGCGTTATATAGTTTGGTTTCTATATTTAAACGACTTTCATGCCTGTGGGTGAATTCCCTCTATTCATGATTGTTTTATGGTATATTCGCGGCTTTTGCCTTTTCGATATTTTGGACACGCTATCAAAGTGCTCATTGGCAAATACGACGATCCTAATGAGCCCGGCCAGATCAACCACTATCAGGCGCTTGCCACGGCACTGGCTGCCACAGTAGGTATGGGAAATGTAAGCGGGGTAGCAGTGGCCATTGCCTCGGGTGGACCAGGCGCTGTTTTTTGGATGTGGGTGAGCGCATTTATAGGGATTTCCACCAAATTTTTTACCTGTTCGCTCGCTGTGATGTACCGTGGTCGTGACGACAGTGGCCAGTTGCAGGGTGGCCCCATGTATGTGATCGTAGAGGGGCTGGGTAAGCAATGGCGCCCCTTGGCTGTGTTGTTTTGCACAGCAGGGCTTATCGGTGTTTTGCCCGTTTTTCAGGCCAATCAATACACGCAGGCGATCAGAGACGTAGTGCTGGCCGATATGGGTATTGCCGGCTCTTTTACCACCAACCTGATCACGGCACTTGTCATCGTGGCCATTTCTTCCCTGGTGATTTTCGGAGGCATACAGCGCATAGGCAAGGTGGCCGGCAGTTTGGTGCCGCTCATGTCGATGTTGTATATAGCTGCGGTATTGTTCATCATTTTCAGTTCTCTGGAAAAAATTGTGCCCGGCATCATGCTCATTTTTAGCGATGCATTTACAGGCGATGCGGTACTGGGTGGCGCACTTGGCAGCCTTATTATTATGGGAATAACAAGGGGGACTTTTTCCAATGAAGCAGGTATTGGTACTGCGCCGATGGCGCATGGTGCAGCCAAAACCAACGAACCCATACGCGAAGGCCTGGTGGCCATGCTCGAACCGGTCATCGATACCATCATCATTTGCACCATGACTGCCCTGGCGCTTATCATCACCGGCGTTTGGCAAGAAAGTGATCATAATGGTGTGACACTGACCGCAGAAGCATTTAACATCGGAATGCCGGGATATGGTCATTATATCCTCACCCTTTGTATCACTATATTTTCTATGACCACTATGTTTGCCTATCCGTACTATGGCACCAAGTGTTTTGCCTTTTTGTTCGGAACCAAATACCAGGGGCTTTTTAATTATTTTTATATGGCATCTATTGTTCTGGGTGCCACAGCATCGCTCAATGTCATCATCAATATCGCCGATGGTTTCTATGCCATGATGGCCATTCCCACCATGATTTCGGCCTTGCTATTGGCTCCCAGGGTGATGACATCTGCAAAAAAATACTTCAGTCAAATGAAGGAAAATTAGCTTTACTGATACAATTATAATGGTATAAAGGAGTTTATTGAACAATTTCCTCCATTTCCGTCAATTGAAATTCCACCCGTCTGTTCAATTCGCGGTTGGCTTCCGAAGTATTTGGAACTTTGGGTCTTGATTCGCCATATCCGTGATGCTCCAGGTTAGTGGCCAAGACGCCTTTTCCAAGAAAATATTTAACAATGGAGCCGGCTCTTCTTCCCGATAGGTCAAGATTGTAGGCATCGGATCCCATCGAGCAGGTATGCCCGTCTATGCTCATGTGCAGGTTGGGGTTGTCTAGCAACATTTCCGAAATTTTGTCCAACTCAGGAAAAGACTCCGAACGGATATTGTCACTATCGAAATCAAAATATACGTTGTTGAGCACAATAGGCTCGTTTTTGATGATGGGGTCGAGATAGAGGTTTTTAACTATTTCCACGCTATGGGTAATTTCACTCAAATCCAAGGAGTCGGCCGTATTGTAGTAGCCTTCAGACTTGGCTATGATTTTATATTTAAATCCCTGTGGAAGAGTAATTGAGTATCCTGAAGTATCAGCAGCAACCAGTTCTATTTGGGTATTGTCTATCCCTCTGATAAATTCGATGGAAGACTCCAGTGGTTTTAAGGTCTTGGAATCAAAGGCTTTGCCAACGATGGAGATGATGATGTTTGGGTTTTTGTATTTGCCCCCCATCAGCGATGCCAGCATTTCTGGTTTTTGGTAGTAAGGCAATTTTACTTTATAGATGTCGGTATTGGCATGAGTACCTCTGGAAAATAGGCATATTCATCGTTTTCAGTAAAGTTGAAGAATATATCATCTTCGCGCGAATTAAATCCGGCGCCCAGGTTTTCCGGTTCTGACCACTTGGTCCAGGTATCGTCCAGCCTTCGCGACAAATAAATGTCGTACCCACCATAGCCGCTAAATCCTTTTGAGGAAAAAAACATGGTTTTGCCATCGGATGCCAAAAAAGGCGCGCCATCTTCTGCCGCAGAGTTGATCTGTGGCCCCATATTTAGTGGCTGGGTCCATGATCCATCTTCTCTTAAGAAAACAACATACAGGTCGCGATCGCCATAGCTGTCTTTTCGTTCTACGGACATGACAATGGTTTTCATATCGCTCGTCAGAAAATAGTTTGCCTTAGGCGAAAGGTTATAGTCGTTGGCGATATCGAGGTTTTTAGGTTTCGCCCAGGTGCCGTCCGGGTTTTTGGTCGACATCGAAACCCCCTGAGTCATTTTGTTTTTGGAATAGTAGGCATTGCCCAGCAGCAGTAGCATGGCCTGTCCGTCAGATGATATGGAGCTGATAAAGTTTGGCCCATTGTTGTTGAGTGGCCTGCCCGGATTCACCGCTTTTTTCCAATATCCGGTAATTGAGTCCCTTTCAGAAAACCAGATGTCTTCATCGTCTTTTACACCGCCCATATTATCCGGGTGATTTTGCCTGCTAAAAAACAAGGTATTGGCTTCAGGGGCAATAAGTGGCCTCAACTCATTGTATTCTGAGTTTACGTTGGAGCCCAGGGCGATAGGCACGTAGTCGTTGTTGATCTCATCGGTAATATTGATTTCGACGGCAATCGGCTCGTTGCTATCCGAAATACCAATGGCATCGATGCCAAAATGCCCTGTAAGCAATTGCCCATTAATGGTGATTT
>JAAUQL010000231.1 GCA_012033595.1 Cyclobacteriaceae bacterium
AACTGAATTGCTGAAATGGTTTTCGTATCTCGCGCCAGCCAAACCAAAGGTTGTTATAACGCACGGTGAAGATGTTCCGAGAAAAGCGTTGGCAGCATGTATTAAAAAACAATTCAAAATTAGTGCGACTACTCCTAAAATAGGCGATGTCGTAGAACTATAGCAGTTAAAGGATCAAGAATTAATTACCTTAGCCCCAATAAGTAAAAAAGTAATATGCAGCTTATTCAAAAATACTCTCTTAGTAGTAATTCTGTTGGCACTTACTACATGCTTTGCTTTTAGCCAAAAGGCATATTCACTTAAGTCGCACAAAGTATCGGTTGATGGCACCTCCTCTTTGCACGATTGGTGATCGGATGTAACCAAACTGGAGTGGGCGGCAATTAACCGTGGAGGGAACCAGTGTGAAAGCCATTCAAAATGTTACAGTCATCATACCGGTTAAATCTATAAAGAGTGAAAAAGGCGGCATGATGGATGATAAGACCTATGAGGCATTTATTTGAGGAAAAGAATCCAACGATAATATTCAAGTTGACAAATGCTACAGTTAACGGGGCGAATGTAAAGGCTAATGGATCACTTACTATGGCAGGCGTTACAAAACCCATCGTTATGAATGTGGTAGCTAAAGTGTTGGCTGATGGATCCGTTCATCTTAGCGGTTCTCAGGCGATTAATATGAAGGACTTCCAAATGATTCCCCCCGAAGGCGGTGATGGGTACGATAAAAGTAGGTGAAAAAATTACCTTGTTATTTGAATTGGTTGTAGCCCCTTATACAGACTTAGAATTATTAATGTGTTTGTTTTTTGACGAACAGAACAGACTTAGTCTGGAACTTTGAAAAATACAATCTTGAAAAGATAGCAACGAAAGAAAAAAGAGTGACAAGCTCAAGAAACTGGTTGAAAAAGATTTTGCACGGTAAGCGAAGGCAAGTATGCCGACATCATTGCAGTAAAAGGCGATGTGCTACGACACATGGCTTTGTTACAAGATGTGAAATTGGGGGTAAAGAAAGGGAAGCGGTATACGGAATCAGTACCATTAAATCTTAATAAAAATCTTCCGTTTATACATCCACCAAAGCACCACTCCAAAAAATGCAACAAGCGTTATCGCGAATAGCAATGATGCATTGATTGGTTCGAGCCAACTTTCAAAGCCAGCTTTATAGAAATAACTCCAAGCGGAAATTTCTTTATCGCCAGCACCTACTTTAATTCGGCTCAAGGTTTTTACAAGTAGCGCGGAAACAACAAAAACAAAAATCGCATTCATTCCATACCACGTAAATGGTTTCGACCACGTTTTTATTCCATGAATATCAATCAGCCAATGGCAGGAAGCCAAAAATTGCATGGCGATGCCAGCTGTATATAAAACATAACTGCTTGTCCATAACGATTTGTTGATGGGGGAAAAATTAATCCCCCATCCAAGGCCAAGAAAAATTAATATTGCTCCAATAAAAAATAACCAGCTTACGCTCGTCCCGGGCTCTTTAATTTCTGTGAGCAATTTGCCGGTAAGCATTCCAATAATGCCAGTTGCTACGGCAGGTACGCTGCTCAGTAATCCTTCCGGATCCCACGTTTTACTTTGCACCCACAGGTGGTCCTCCAAAAGTGAATAGTCTAACCATGCCCCCAGGTTTGTTGCGGGTTCTAAATTAGCCGGTCCAACCCCCGGTACAGGCACAAACGTCATTAGAATATAATAAGCCACTAAAAGTATTGTAACAATTCGAATCTGCGTAAGCCAGTTTGTAGTGAGGTATAAAACCGAGCAAAAGAAAAATACCAAACTGATTCGCTGCAATACTCCGGGGATTCGTACTACGGAAACATCAAACATTGGAAAGAGTGAGAGAAAATGACCGAGTGAAAGATGATAAGGGCTCTGCGAATAATTTTTAGAAATAGTTTTTAGATAACCCTTCACTGGCTTTAGCCTGATAGGCAAAATGAATAGACACCCCGACTATGAAAAGGAAAAACGGAAAGATCAAATCAGTAGGTGTACAACCATTCCACGGGGCGTGCCGAAGGGGCGCGTAAATGTGATCCCACGTGCCAGGGTTGTTTACCAAAATCATGGCGGCTACCGTGAGGCCACGGAAAACATCTAAAGATTCAAGTCGCGCATTTATCTGCATGGTTAAAGATACAAAGCGCTAGCGGATGTTATAAAATTTAAACTTTTCGTAAAACGGTTCCTATAATATTTAATACTACTTGCAACCCGCATCCTCATACTCTAAATTGGGTGCTTTAAAATTAACTCATGACGAAAGCAACTAAACCGCTTGTTCCGAAAACCGATGTCGTGCTGATGGGTGCCGGAATTATGAGTGCTACGCTGGGTGTTATTCTCAAAGAGTTAAATCCTGAAATCACTATTCAGATTTTTGAAATCCTGGATGAAGCGGGCACCGAAAGTTCGGATGCCTGGCACAATGCCGGTACGGGTCATGCCGCTTTTTGCGAACTAAACTACACCCCTCAAAAACCAGATGGCTCGGTTGATATTAGTAAGGCCATTAAGATTGGAGAGTCGTTTGAAGTTTCAAAAGAATTTTGGTCTTACCTGATTGAAAAACACTATTTCAATAGTCCATCAGAATTTATTTCTAAAATCCCGCACCTGAGTTTGGTATGGGGAAAGGAGAATGTTGAATTCTTAAAGAAGCGCTACGAGTTAATGAGTCAGAATCCTTTATTCAAGGATATGATTTACACGGAAGACCGCGACTTGATGATGGCATGGGCTCCCTTAGTTATGCGTGGCCGCAAAAAATCGATACCGGTAGCCGCCACCCGGATGGAGATTGGTACCGATGTAAATTTTGGGAATCTTACACGCGGCATGATTGCCCGGCTGGAAAAGATGCCAGGGGTAACGATTCATTATAACACGCGAGTGCGCGATCTCGATCCGGATGGTAAAGGAGGTTGGGATATTTTGATCCGCGACTTGATAACAGGAAAGAGAAATAAAGTGAACACAAAGTTTGCTTTCATTGGTGCCGGTGGCGCCACACTGCATC
>JAAUQL010000115.1 GCA_012033595.1 Cyclobacteriaceae bacterium
TTGCTTGTTGTCCAGTGTGTTGATGTTTGTGTTTTTGGTTAGCCCCAGGATCACCGAAAAGGAAATCAATAGCCCCAGGACCAACATCAGCGATCTTATTTTTTCTTCTTTGATCCATCATTTGAAGCTGGCATATTTTCGCTTGCGCCAAAAGTATTTGAGCAAGCCAAAGATGACGATAAAAACAATTGGCAACACCAAATTGACCAGTTGCCAGGTCAGTTTCTCATTTTTTATTTTCACTGTGTCCAGCAGCCTTATTTTCACTTCTTTGGCCCTGGTGTTGATTATGCCATTTTCATCGAGCATGTAGGTGAGCAAGTTGCTCAGCAGGGTTGCATTGGCGAAACGTGTCTCGGTAAACTGATCATAACCCAGCTCTACAGGCTGACCGGTTTTAGGGTTAATATCATTGGCGGCGATATCTCCGTCTGAAATGATGAGGATCTTTGCTGGGCTTCCTTCGCCAACGAAATTAGCCTGATCGACATTTCCGGGAAGGAAACGATTTTTGTACAATGAAGTAAAGGTGCCTTCGAATAGCCAGGCGATGGTCTGTGGCCCGGAATTGAAAAATTCAGGTTTCATTTCCTTTCTCAATTCATCAATGCTCACCCTCACAGGCGCGCTGAGTACCTTTGAATATTTTGAAGTTTTTATCAATGGGGTCTTGGCGATCCCATCGGCTTTTACTGTATCTACCGTGCCCACAAAGCGCGTGACCACTGCATCGAGGTTTCTGACGGCCGGGTGCTTGCTGAAATCATTGACGATAGGATAAAAATGCCAGGGCAACAATTTGATTTGCGGATTCTGGCCAAGATTGCCCACCACCACCGGATGTGGGGCGGCGTTCATGTCGAGCACCAGGTTGTGGTTGATGCGGAAACCATATTTAAAAAACAGATCGTCGAGATTGGTTTCATACGGCAACGCCAGGTTGGTGGCGCTACCGGCACTATCCATATCTGCATGCAGGGCATCGATCAGGAACACGGCCTTGCCACCGCGCATCACAAACTGATCAATTTTATACTTGTCGCTTTCGCTAAAGGGGCGGGTTGGTTTGGCCATTATCACCGCATCAAAGCCCATCAGGTTTGGTCTTTGTGTCAGGTCGATAGGGAATACCTTAAATTTGCCTATCAATTCGGCACTAAGACCTGCAAGCGCGAGGGTGTCTAATTCGCCATGTCCCCTCAGTATGGCAATACGCATACTTCGCGGCTGAGTGAGTGACTTCATGGCGCTGGCCAATTCAAATTCTACCCCTTCTACCGATTGGTTCAGTTGCTCCTGCGGAGGCAGGCTTTTGTTGCCTTTGAGGAAAGTGACTCCCATTTCTCTGGTGCCATAAGTGACCATCGCTCCGGGAAAAACAAGTGTTTGAGTTCGCTTTCCATCCACATTGTCATATAAATTTGTGGCCTGGATGCCCTTTCTGATCAGACTTTCATAAAATTCCTTCCGTGCTTTTTCGCTTTTGGCCGTGGAGGGATCTATAAATCGAAATTGCAATTTTTGTCCCGCATGGGCTTTAAATTCTTCCAACGTTTCTTTTATCCCTTTTTGTAATCTCTTCACCCCGGCGGGCAGGTCACCTTCCAGGTACACATCTACATAGACCACCTCGTCTAGTTCTTCCAACATGTTTTGAGTGGGTTCGGATATGCTGTACCGCTTTTCTTCCGTCAGGTCGAAGCGAAAATACAGTCTGGCCGACAATTGATTGATTACTACGATGGTGAGCACCCCAATAAGGGCGTAGAGGATCGACTCAAGTTTTTTGCTTTCCAGGGTCACCATTTTCTACTCCTTAGTATCAGATTGGTCAGCAGCAGCATAGCACCTATTACACTTAAGAAATAAATAAGATCCCGTGTGTCGATGAGGCCTTTGCTCATGGCATTGTAGTGGTACATCATGCCTATTTGATCTATCAGCTCCGCTACGCTCCTGAAAATGCCAAGTCCGGATATGGCATTGAAACCGAAATACATAAAGAAGCTGAGAAAAACAGCGATCACAAAGGCGGTGACCTGGTTTTCGGTAAAGGAAGAGGAAAATATGCCTATGGACGTAAAAGCTGCACCAAGCAAAAACAAACCAAAATACGAACCTACTACGCCTGCAGTATCGATATTGCCCTCGGGGCTGCCCAGATAGCTAAGGGTGAAATAGTATAATACGGTAGGTAGAATAGAAAAGGCCACCAGAAAGACCCCGGCGAGATACTTACCCATAATAATATCAATATCGCGGATAGGCCGGGTGAGCAGCAGCTCCATGGTGCCACCACGTTTTTCTTCGGCAAACATACGCATGGTGATGGCCGGAATCAGAAACATGAAGATGTATGGGCAAAATGAGAAAAACGAACCCATATCGGCAAAGCCATATTCGAGCACGCTCGTCTCGGGAAAAACCCACATTAACAGTCCGATACCGGTGAGGAATACTGCGATGATGACATAGGCAATCAGCGAATTGAGAAAACTATTGATTTCTTTGTAAAGAATCTGCATCATTTCATCACCTGTTGGTTAATTGCCTGAATACATCCTCCATGGAATTGCTTTCCTGATTCATGCCCAGCAGGGTGTATCCGTTTTGTGTGGCAAATTTAAAAATTGCCGGGCGAACATCAATTTCTTTTACTGCTTCTATCACCAACAGCTTGTCCTTCTGCTTCACCTTTACTATGCCGGCTATACCGGTGAGCCCTGCTACTGCTACTTGTTCTTTAAATTCTACGGTAATAATGGTGGTGGCCTTCTGTATATTCTTGAGATTGTCCGGAAAATCGTCTGCCACCAGCATGCCATTGTTGATGATGAGCACCCGGCTGCACAGGGCCTGTACTTCCTGCATTATGTGCGTAGAAAATATCACGGTTTTGTTGTTGCTCACGCTCCTGATCAACTCCCTGATCTCAATGATCTGATTGGGGTCGAGCCCGGTGGTGGGCTCATCGAGAATGAGCACTTCAGGATCGTGCAGTAAAGCCTGTGCCAGCCCTACCCTTTGTCGATAGCCTTTTGACAAAGATCTGATCAACTTGTTTTGCTCCTTTTGTAAGCCGCAAAGTGCCACCATCTCGCTGATGCGCTCTTTGATAAACGATCGGTTTGAGATGTGCAATGATCCTGCGAAAGACAGGTATTCATGGACATACATATCGAGATACAGGGGGTTGTGCTCGGGCAAATAGCCTATATTTTGGCGCGACTGAATGGCCTGCTGCACCACATCAAAACCACATACTTTTACTGTGCCCTGGCTGGGAGGGATGTAGCCGGCTATCACTTTCATGGTCGTGGATTTACCAGCGCCGTTGGGTCCCAGAAAGCCTACAATTTCACCTTTTTGCGCAATAAACGAAAAGTCATTTACCGCTATCTGCTTGCTGAATGTCTTTGTAAGGCCTTTTACTTCTATGGACATTTGGATAATTGTTGGTAATGCACAATCAAAGATTAACCAGTGCAGCTCAGTGTCTTGCCGGGTTTTTTATTTTACAACGCAAGAAGCGGATATTGCTTTGATTGCTCGCAGCAATTTTTGAATTGACATGATGGGTAAAAAGCAGTGGGGTAAGGATCAAAGCACGGTTTATTTATCAGTAAACTGAATATGTCTGTTGAGGCTTTCCTCCAGCGATATCATCGTTTCTGTTCGTTCAATGCCCTCTATTTGCTGGATTTTGTCGTGCAATACATCCTTGAGGTGGTTGGTGTCTTTGCAGTGCAATTTGATAAACACATTGTAATTGCCGGTGGTATAGTGAATTTTCACTACCTCGGGGATCAGGTTCAATCGCTTGATCACGGCATCATAGAGGGAGCTTTTTCCAGGTAAATTCCCAAAAAGGCCGTGATGTCGTAGCCCATTTTAGAATAATCCATTTTCAATGTTGTTCCTTTCACTATACCGATTTCTTCCATCTTCCGCATTCTGACATGCACCGTACCTCCAGAAACAAATACCTTCTTAGCGACCTCTGTATAAGGCATTTTAGCGTCTTCTGTAAGCAATGCCAGGATCTTCAAATCCACATTGTCAATATCATAATTCTTATTCATCTCTCTCTAAATGATTACGGTTTTTGTAAACATGCGCGTTCAAATATATTAAAAATATAATTAATTAAATGGTTGCCTGAATTATTTTCAATAATATAATAATTTCCTTAGCTTTGCAGCATTGATTGTAAGGGAAGGTTCTCTTTCCTTTATTTTTCATTTTTGGGTTTATGTTGTTTATTAGTTGGCTTATCAGAAATGATAAGCCATTTTTTATGTGCCCGGGTCAGATGGACTCAAAAGCCGGAACCTGGTTTCTCCTCTTCGCATAAAGGCCTTCAATCATTTCGCATGGCCCATGGTGCCTAAGCCACGACGGGCCGGGTTGTTATAGCTGAGGCGCTATCCACGAGATGCTATCCTGTCACAGCACTATACCAGTAACGAGCCGGATCAATAAGCGCACGTCAGGCTGATTCTTGATAAACACCAATATTTTGCGCGCTTCAGAATCATTTTTAGGTTTAAAATGTTTAACTTATACGTCATTTAAGTCACATCATGAAATAATCAGCAACATGGAAGATCTATTTAAGAAATTTTTGTACACGGGAGTTGGCCTGATGGCCATGACTGCCGAAAAAATCCAGAAATCAGTAGATAGCCTGGTAAGCGAGGGAAAACTTTCGATAGAAGAAGGAAAAAAATTGATAGACAAGTTGGTGAAAGAAGGCCAGCTTTCGGCCGATGAAGGTAAAAAAGTGATCGATGAGCTGGTGAAAAAAGGTAAGATATCTGCAGAAGATGGCAAAAAGACCATCGACGATCTGTTGAAAAATGCAAGAACGAAAAAAAGCGAAGTAGAGTCGCAGCTCAAAAGCATCGTGGAGCGGGTCATCGGCAGCTTTGATTTTGCCACCGAAAAAGAACTCAACGATCTGAAAAAGCGCGTTACGGTGCTTGAAGCCAAACTGAAAGCGAGTACTAAGTCTGCTGCCAAAGCACCAAAGACCTCCAAAACACCTAAATCTACCACCCCGGCCAATGCCGTGGAAACGGTATGATGCAAATCGAAAATGCAATGAATGCCAAGTCCAACACCCGGATTTGGCATTTCTTTTTTTAATGTTTGTACTTTTACGTTCCTGTAAATTTTTGATCTCTACTCATGTTTTTTGACAAAACGATAAGCAACATAGGCCGCATTCGCAAACTGGTGGAAGTAGTAGTGAAGTATGGGTTTGAAGACATAGTGGTGAACTCCGGTCTGCGAAACATCATTAATACCAAGCATAAAAACAAGGAATTTGACCTGGACGAAGGGCATCAATTTGTTCAGACCCGATGGGAGCGCATTCGCCTGATCATGGAAGAATTGGGGCCTACCTACATCAAACTCGGCCAAATGCTCAGCAACAGGCCCGATCTGGTACCTGCGCCACTTATCGTAGAGCTGGAAAAACTGCTTGACAAAGTGCCACCATTTGCCACCGATATCGCCAAAGAAAGCATAGAGCAGGAGCTGGAAAAAAGCATTGATGAGGTTTTTATTTATTTTGATGAAAAGCCCATCGGATCGGCGAGCATAGGCCAGGTGCACCGAGCACGCTTGCGTACCGGCGAAGACGTGGTGGTGAAAGTCCAGCGGCCAAACGCCAAAAAGCAAGTCTATGCCGACCTGATTCTGATTCGCGAATTCGTTCGTCTCGCCGAAAATTATTTTATTAAGGCGGGCATCATCAATCCGCTGGAAATCGTGGATGCCTTTGCCAAAAGCCTGCAAAACGAGCTGGATTACTTTACAGAATCACGCAATCTGGATCAGTTCAAGACCTTATATCATGATTTAAAAATATTATACATTCCAAAGACTTTCCGCGAGTTCACCACCAACAAGGTGCTGACGATAGAATTTATCAGTGGATGTAAAATAAATGATATCCCTACCCTGAAGTCTTGGGGAATATGGCCGGAAGACATCGCCAAAAAGGGGCTTGAAATATATTTGAAGCAAATATTTGAGGTCGGAATATTTCATGCAGACCCGCATCCAGGCAATATATTGGTAAAGCCAAATGGCAGCATAGCCCTTATCGACTTTGGCATGGTGGGCAAACTGATGCAATCTCAAAAATTTGCGTTTGCCGGGGTCTTTATCAGCTTAGCCAAAAAAGATGCAAAGAGCATGGCCATCAACTTGCGCCGCCTGGCCATAGACCACGAGATCGACGACATGCGGGCATTCGAATATGACCTCAACGACCTCATACAAGACTACAGCATATTGTCGGATGAAGATTTTGGAGTGGGAGATTTTACCGCTCGATTGCAAAAACTGGCCTATAAATACAAGTTGCAAATACCCGGAGCTATCTTCTTGATCTTGCGATCGCTGGCCATACTCGAAGGCACCTCACGTACGCTCGACCCAAAGTTTGATGTACTGGAACAAATAAAGCCCTATGGACTGAAATTAACTGCGGAGCAATACAGTTTCAAAAACATGAGCAGCGAAGTTGGCCATGCTATGGAGCAGGCTTTTACGCTATTTTATAACCTGCCATTGGAAGTAAGGGACATCGTAAAACAGGTTAGAAAAGGAAAAATAGTGCTGAATACCAACCAGGTGGGCTTTGAAAAACATCAGAGGCAGATAGATTTTGTGACCAACAGGATCGTATATGGGCTGGTCATTTCGGCGCTTATTATTTCTGCCGGTCTCAGCTATGCACTTACCGTAGGCAAAGCGGTGGCAGGTATATTTGGCTTGCCTGCTTTCAGTATTTTTTGTCTGGTAGCAGCCGCCGTTTTGGGGGTAGTTTTGTTTGTAAACGATGTCAGGAGCAATAGAAATAGGGGACATTAGCCCATAGCGGTCGATTACTCCATTTTCATCTCCTCACCCTGTTCGGGAGTTTTAGCCACTTTCCTATCTGTTTCGGCCGTACGACTCGTGGCTCGACACCCAGTCCGAAGACGATATGGCACTGCCCAATGAAATTTCGCCCGCAAGTGCTACAGCCCCAACGATCTCAGCCAATTTGTTCACCTTGCCTTTTCCGTAGCAGTCCATCAGTTCGAGACACTCTTTTTGCGAAGGCAGTCCGGTGCCCCCGCCATAGGTAGCCACGATGAGGGAGGGAATGGTGAGCGATATGTACAGGTTGCCTTCGGGGGTAAGTTCGGTATATAAAATACCCGCAGATGACTCAGAGACATTGGCGACATCCTGCCCGGTAGCAATAAACATGGCCGTAATGGCATTGGGCGAATGGGCTCCATTGTTGTTGGCGCCGCTCAAAAAGGCACCGATATTGGCTATATTGGCGTGGTAGTGGAGCTTTTCTGGTTCTACACGCAAATGTTGCACAAGCACCTCTCGCAGAATGGTAGCTTCGGCGATCACCCGCTTTCCACGGCTGTGCATCACATTGATCTGTGAGGCTTTTTTGTCAGTAGCAAGGTTTGATTCCAGGTAAAAATTTTTGATTTCCTTGATTTTATAATTGTCGATGATCCAACTACAGGCGGCAAAGGTGGCCCGTCCGACCATGTTTTGACCAGCAGCGTCACCTGTGCTGTAGTTGAAACGGAGGTAGGTAAATTTATTGGAAAGATAGGGGTCGATATACTGCAACCTGGCTACGGATGAGGTGGCTTCGGCTTCGGCTTTTATTTTTTTATAATTGTTCTTTACCCATTCCGCGAAATCGCGCGAACCACGAGCATCTTCGAAGACAAAGACAGGCGCCCGCTGCATGGCATCGGCCACTACGGTCACCTTGGCTCCGCCTGACAGGTTCATAACTTTGATGCCGCGGTTATACGACGCTACCAGGGTGCCTTCTGAGGTGGCCATCGGCACCACAAAGTCGCCCTTGGCATGCTCGCCATAGATGGTAATGGGGCCGG
The DNA here is from genome assembly GCA_012033595.1 of Cyclobacteriaceae bacterium. GTDB lineage: Bacteria > Bacteroidota > Bacteroidia > Cytophagales > Cyclobacteriaceae > JAAUQL01. The sequence goes on from JAAUQL010000115.1 coordinate 7,935, forward strand.
CCAAGCCCAACGGCACCTGTATCACCCCTGTGAAATTTTCGATGTTGCCACGGGTGCAGTCGGGGTCAAAGGTATATTTGAAAAGGTGATCGTATTTTTTGCCTGTATATTGTTCGACAAATTGCTGTCGCCGGGTCACAATTTGGGCCGTATAGTCATTTTCATTATCGCGCGGTATGCGTACGATATGGGTGGTATCGCTTGCTATGGCATCTTCTACTTTTATATTCAGTTTGCCAAATGGCTTAGCGCTAAAGGAGATTTCGATGCTGTGTTTTGACTCGGATAAGTGGAGATTGCCGATGTGTACATGCAGGATTTTGCGCAGCGGAAAATCGATGGCCTGCATGGCGATTTCATCTATTTGTATCCGTGGACCATTCTCCAAACTTACTTCCACCTCCTTCAAGTCGATAGGCCTGGCATCGATGCTTATGGATTTTACCTCCAGTATTTTGGCGTCTGCCAGGCGGTTTTTCAATGAAAATTGAATGCCGGAATCGGTGTTGTGCAGACTGCCTGTGGTGTAAAGCTGCCGCAGGATGAGTTGAGGTATCAGCATGGTTTGTATATATAATCTTGAAGAATCTTAAATTTAGCCAATTATTCTAAAGACTATGGGAAAATTCAGGTTCCTTTACAATTATAAATATAATGTCGATTAGTTAATATTATTCGACCGCGGATGGAGTCAAACTCATTTCGCCAACAATGCGACATTGATCAAAAAATTTAATACTGAATGCAAGGACTGATCACGGAAATTGTGGATTATTTGCCATATCTGAGCATTCCGATTGTAAGTGCTCTGGTGGGATGGATCACCAATATTGTGGCTTTGCGCATGACGTTCTATCCCTTGCGATACATAGGGATACGGCCATTTGGCTGGCAGGGGATCATTCCGGCCAAGGCTGGCAAAATGGCCTCTATCGCCGTGGAATTGTGGACTACCAAGCTACTCGATATCAGCAAGCAATTTTCTAAAATAGAACCTGACAAGGTTGCCTATGCCATGGGGCCGGCCATCGACAATCTCGCCCGACAAATCATAGACGAAGTAATGGAGGCCAAGCTTTCGAAAGTGTGGGCACGCACCCCCCAGCCAATGAAAGAACGTGCCTATGCAAAAGTAAGCGAAAACCTGCCGGGAGTGGTGTCGGAAATGATGAAAGAGGTAAAAGTAAACCTTACGGAAATGTTGGATTTGCGATACCTCGCCGTAAGCTCTCTTACCAAAAATAAGAGCCTGCTCAATCAGATGTTTCTCAAATGCGGCGAACAGGAATTTAAGTTTATCAAAAGATCGGGACTTTACTTCGGATTTGCTTTCGGTTTGCTGCAGATGTTGGTCTGGTATTTTTTTCCTTTTTGGTGGATATTGCCCCTTTGTGGTCTGTTGGTCGGCTATGTCACCAACTACCTGGCGCTGAAGCTTATTTTCAAACCTCTCAATCCGATTAAAATTGGAAATATTACTATTCAGGGCATGTTTATCAAAAGACAGGTGGAAGTAGCCGAGGAGTATTCTTCGATGGTGACCTCGCGCATTCTTACCATCGAAAACATCTTTGAATACATTATACGGGGGCCAGGCTCGGTGAAGCTGGCCCTTATCGTGCAAAAACAAATAGAACATACCATCGAAGAAACTGCCGGTTTGTTAAAATCTTTGGTGGATATCTCCATGGGAAGCCAGCTATTTGTCCATATCCGCAATATTGCCTGTTTCAGATTTATGCAGGAATTGCCCATGAACATCAGACATGTATTTGGCTATGCCGAAAACGCCCTAAACCTTAAGCAAATTCTGCGGGACAAAATGGTGGAATTGTCGCCGGTGGAATTTGAGGCATTTTTACATCCGGTTTTCAAAGAAGACGAAACCACCCTCATTCTCATAGGCGCTTTGCTGGGAGGTATAGCGGGTCTTTTACAGTATTTGTTGTTTTTTTGAGCGGGAAGCTGGCCAATGGAAGCCGATAGCTGCTATGCGGCAGCTGAAAAAAGTTTAGTAGATTTAAGGCCGAAAAAAAATTAGATAAAAATAGATGAGTATTAAAGTAGGAATATTGACGGCAGGTGGTGATTGTCCCGGATTGAATGCCGCCATTCGCGGTGTGGGCAAAACCCTGTTGCTAAAGTACAATGCCAAGGTCTATGGCATCTCTTCAGGTTTTCTTGGGTTGATCGAAAACGACTACGTAGAGCTGACGGAGGGTAGCTTGTCGGGTATATTGACACTCGGAGGCACGATATTGGGCACTTCACGTGAGAAACCTTTTAAAAAATCTAAAAACTTTCTGGATGAAATAGATAAACCTGCCCTTATCAAAGAAAATTATGACAATCTGGGTCTTGACTGTCTGGTGTGTATCGGGGGCAATGGCACCCAGCGCACGGCATCTAAATTGGCCGAATATGGCATGAATGTGATAGGCATGCCCAAAACAATAGACAACGATGTATATGGCACCGACCTTACTTTTGGTTTTCACTCTGCGGTAGATATAGCCACCGAAGCTATTGACAGGCTGCACACCACCGCCAACGCCCATAAGCGGGTAATGGTAATAGAACTGATGGGACACAATGCCGGATGGCTTACCCTGCACGCAGGTGTGGCAGGCGGGGGCGATGTTATCCTGATACCGGAGATCCCTTACGACCTCAACGTAATCGCCGATTATTTGCGCGATCGCACTGCCAAAAAGAAAAACTCCTCCATCATCGTGGTTGCCGAGGGCATAGAAACCAAAAAAGGGATGTCTGCCGGGCACTATATCGCCTCACAAGTTGGTGAAATGGTCGATGAGCAGATGCGGGAAACTGTGCTGGGATATATTCAGCGTGGGGGTAGCCCCTCGCCGCTCGATCGTATATTGGCCACCCGTTTTGGATCGTATGCAGCCAATCTCATCGCGCAGGGAAACTTTGCTCAAATGGTGGCCATTCAAAACGATCATGTCACCAGCATACCCTTGTCCGATACAGAAGGAAAATTGAAATTGGTGCCCAAAGAATATCCGCTTATTCAACGAGCTGCGGACTTAGGTACCTGCTTTGGGGCGTCTTTATAATTGTGATTCCAGGCGCGCTTTATTCATGGCGTTTATGGCGAAAGCCTGTAACGCAAAAAGCCGGTCTTAGTCTGAGGGCGCTATCATTTTTGCAGGAACAACAATATCATCAAATTCTGCTTCGGTCAGCAGGCCGCTTTTCAGGCTCTCCTGTTTGAGGGTGGTATTGTTTTGAAGTGCGGCTTTGGCTATGGCTGCGGCAGGGTCATAGCCGATGCCAGGAGCGAGGGCCGTCACCAGCATCAGTGATTTTTGCATCAACTCACCTATGCGCGGTGCATTGGGCTCGATACCTTCCACACACTTAATCGTGAAGCTTTTAGCGGCATCAGCCAGCAATCTGACAGATTGCAATATATTATAGGCGATCACAGGCTTATAGGCATTGAGCTCGAAATGTCCCTGTGCCCAGGCAAAGGTGATGGTGGTATGGTTGCCCACCACCTGAGCGCACACCATCGTCAATGCCTCGCTTTGTGTTGGATTTACTTTTCCGGGCATAATGGACGAACCCGGCTCGTTTTCCGGCAGGTGTAGTTCGCCAATGCCGGCCCTTGGTCCCGATCCCAGCAGTCTGATGTCGTTGGCGATCTTATTTAAGCTCACGGCTATGGTGTTGAGCACTCCGGAACATTCCACCACGGCATCGTGAGTGGCTATGGCTTCAAATTTATTGTTGGCACTTACAAACGGAAGGCCGGTAAAGATGGCTACTTCTTTGGCAAACATGGTATCGAAGCCTTTAGTGGTGTTGAGCCCTGTGCCTACGGCCGTACCACCCTGAGCCAGGGGATACAGCCTTTTGAGGCAGTCGCTGATTCGGTCTATGCTCAAGCTTACTTGCGTCTGATAGCCCGAAAATTCCTGCCCTAGCGAAAGGGGCGTGGCATCTTGCAAATGCGTGCGACCCACTTTAATAATTTTATCCCATTGTTCGCTTTTTTTTGCCAATGACGCTTCGAGCATTCTGAGGGAAGGGATCAATTGGTGGTGAATCTGCTCTACCAACGCTATGTGCATGGCGGTAGGAAAGGCATCGTTGGTGGATTGGCTGCGGTTGCAGTGGTCATTGGGATGTACCGGCGATTTGGAGCCTATCTTTCCTCCCAACAAAGAAATGGCAAGATTGGCAATTACCTCATTGGCATTCATGTTTGACTGGGTGCCGGAGCCGGTCTGCCACACCACGAGGGGAAAGTGTTCGTCAAGCTCACCGGCAATCACCCTTTCGGCAGCTCGTACCAGCGCATCAGCGATATCTTTGTTCAGGTTGCCTTGCGCCACATTGACCAGGGCAGCGCTTCGTTTCACTATGCCCAAGGCCCTGATAAGCGGGCGGGGCAGGCGTTCATCGCCGATTTCGAAATTGAGGATAGAACGTTGGGTCTGGGCGCCCCAGTACTTATCTGTCGGCACGCTTATTTCGCCAAAGGAATCTGATTCAATTCGTGTGGTAATCTTGTCCATTTGTATAATAATGATTTACTGTCTCTCGACAATAGCAACACCAAATGGTCGCCACTTGTTTTATGCCGGTTCTGCCGCCTGCCTGCCGTTCTTAATCGCTGATGGCCAGCAGCGGCCGGTCTATTTCGGCAAGGAAGTCTTCGGTATCACTTCCAAAAATAAAGCGTGTAAGTCCGCTATCGCCTTCAGTAATGCTGGCAATGATGTTGATGTCGTGTCGGGCCACAAAATCTTTGATGGCTTCTGTTTTTTCTCCTTTACCTATAATGTGGATTTTACTATCGAAAAATTATTATCGAGGGCGAATTTTTGAAGTTCGGCATAAAGGTCTGACTTGATAACATCCTTGAATTGTTTCACATGGCCTATCAGCACATTTAGTTGCATGATGTCCGCAAATTTTTTGATCAGCCCGACTTTTTGCAGGTCATAATCTTTGAGGGAAATCAGGATAAGCATATTGTCTTTGGCGATGATCGGGTAATAGGCTTTGACCGCAAGTACAGGAACATTGGCTATCCGTATGGCCTGGCTGGCATGGTTGCCACTGAAAAATTCCGAAATATTGGTTTCGCCGCTGGTATCCATCACCACCATATCAGTGGGATTTTCTTTTAGATGGATATTCAGTTGCTCTTCATAGTCACCAAATTCGACGAAAGGAATCAATTTTATTTTTTCTGATTTGTATCGAAGCAGCAGATCATCTACCTGCTGTTTGGTTTTTTTGATAAGTTCTACCATAAAATGGTCATGTTCACTGGCCTCCCTGGCGCTCGATTCCATATCTGCGTCAGTTTTAAAACCCAAATCCGAATGCTCCTCTACAATGTGTAACAAGTGAATGTTTGCATCTATTTGGTTGGCAATGTCGATGGCTGTTTTTAGCCCTGCTTCAGAGATTTCTGAAAAGTCTATGGGAACCAGGATATTTCGCTTATTCATGATTTCGTTTTTTTGGTGTAGATAATTGTTGTCATAGCAGCACTGCTCACTGGCAAGTGCACCAACTACCTGCTCAAAAATGATACCCGTCGCCAGATTCGCTTTTGGATGCCTGATTATAGCCACTTCGTGTCCGTGATTCTACAGCGCTGATGTTCGGTGGGGAAGAAAATCAACAGTAGCTGTCTAAGCCATAATTCTCTTGATTACCCTGATTCCCCTGCTTAATTTGGTTTAATGGATGGTAAAACCAAGTTGTGTAGATATGATTATTCGACCCCTCATATGGTCGCATGTGTATAGCAGCAATGTTTCTATAGGTATATGACTCCGACGGAGTCAAATCCATTTCGCCAACCAAAACGACCCTGGATTGTAAAATGAAATACCAAAACATCACCCCACAAGTATAGGAGCTTCGATAAAAGACAAAAATCATGGTAATGGTCTGAACAATGATTCCCCTGCTTAATTTGGTTTAATGGATGGTAAAACCATGTCGTGTAGATAAGATTATTCAACCCCGCATGGGGTCGCATGTGTATAGCAGCAATGTTTCTATAGGTATATGACTCCGACGGAGTCAAATCCATTTCACCAACCAAAAGACCCTGGATTGTAAAATGAAATACCAAAGCATCACCCCACAAGTATAGGAGCTTCGATAAAAGACAAAAATCATGGTAGTGGCCTGAACAATGATTCCCCTGCTTAATTTGGTTTAATGGATGGTAAAACCATGTCGTGTAGATAAGATTATACGACCCCGCATGGGGTCGCATGTGTATAGCAGCAATGTTTCTATAGGTATATGACTCCGACGGAGTCAAATCCATTTCACCAACCAAAAGACCCTGGATTGTAAAATGAAATACCAAAACATCACCCCACAAGTATAGGAGATTCGATAAAAGACAAAAATCATGGTAGTGGCCTGAACAATGATTCCCCTGCTTAATTTGGTTTAATGGATGGTAAAACAATGTCGTTTAGTTAAGATTATTCGACCCCTCATATGGTCGCATGTGTATAGTAGCAATGATTCTATAGGCATATGACTCCGACGGAGTCAAATCCATTTCGCCAACCAAAACGACCCTGGATTGTAAAATGAAATACCAAAACATCACCCCACAAGTATAGGAGCTTCGATAAAAGTTAAAAATCATGGTAATCAGGTAAATCCTATTAATCAAGATTCAGACAAATGAGCAAAAAGTTGCACTCTACCGTTTTCAGACGGCGTCTTTATTGGTTGAAGTTTGACATCCTCCGTTTCTAAGTTGCACTCTAC
>JAAUQL010000232.1 GCA_012033595.1 Cyclobacteriaceae bacterium
ATTTCAGATCAATTTAATCAAAGCTAGCTGTATCTTTGTTAAATCGGTATGGAAAAGAAACCCCTTGGTAAGCGCATTAAGTATTTTTCCCTTTTATATCTTTATTCAATTTTTGATTTTCGCTTCGAATCTTTTACCCCGAAAGGTTTGGTTAGCCTTTTGTGGCTGGATAGGTAAACTTGCTTATGCCGCTTCTCCGAAACCGCGTGAACGCACCATCTATCATTTGGGCTTAGCCTTTGGCAAAGAGAAGTCCACCCAGGAAATAGTAAGCCTAAGCAAGAAGGTGTTTATTATGTTGGGTAAAAATGCCGGTGATATTTTTCGGTCACTGAAAGTAAAATCGCTTCAAGACTTAAATAAATTTTTTAATAACCCACGGAATAGAGAACTATGAAAAGTCCTTTGCTAAAGGAAAGGGTGTTATGTTTCTTACCTCTCATCTAGGGGCATTTGATTTGCAGATCACCAACATGGCATTACGCGGATTAAATCCTAATATCATTGGTACCGCTTTAAAAGATGAACGTTTAAATGAAATGCTTTGGAAATACCGCAATGCGCATGGGGCCGTTGCTATTCAACGGGGTAAGGAGAGTATGCGATTGTTTAAAGTTTTAAAGTCGGGTGGCTCTATTGCAATACTAATCGATCAGGATACAAAAGTTAAGAGTCGGTTTGTAGATTTTTTTGGAATGAAGGCGGCAACGCCCATCGGGGCTACTGTATTAGCGTTACGAACTGGTGCAGCGGTAGTCCCCACTTATATTTATTTAGGAACGGATGGAAAACAACACATGCATATCCTTCCAGAAATACCCTTGGTAATTACCGGTGACGAGGAGCATGATCTGGTTGTCAACACACAAAACTTCACCAACTTCACCGAAAAAATTGTGCGCGAGCATCCGGAACAATGGGTGTGGATGCATGAACGCTGGAAAACGCGGCCAGGGGAGGAGATCAATTAAATTAGCTTCGGGACTTAACAATTCATTATGAGACGATTATTTTTAATTACTGCTTACAACACTTATTTCAATCTATTCTCAGGCTCAACTTTCTAAAGTTGAAAAGAAAATCACTTCGTATGTGGAGGCGAATAACGCAAGTGCCTTGAAGTTGTTGGAGGAAGTCGTGAACATCAACAGCGGTTCTATGAATTTTGAAGGTGTTCAAAAAGTAGGACAAATTTTTAAAGCCAGACTAGATGGCCTCGGCTTCGATACCCGCTGGGTTGATGGAAAACCATTTGGTCGAGCCGGGCACTTGCTTGGTTATCATACAGGTAAAGGACCTGGTAAGACGCTTTTGTTGATTGGTCACCTTGATACGGTATTCGAACCATCGAGTACGCTACAAAAATATACGGTGGTAAATGATTCAACAGCGGGCGGACCGGGTGTAAGCGATATGAAAGGAGGCGATGTTATTATGATCTATTCCTTAGAAGCATTAAAGCAAGCCGGCCTGTTAAAGAATATGAATATTATTGTTGTGATGACTGGTGATGAAGAGTTGAGTGGAAGACCGCTTTCGCTGACTCGGGCCGAATTGATTGAGGCAGCAAAACAGGCGGACATTGCAATAGGATTTGAAGATGGAGATAGCAATCCTAAAACTGCTGTTGTTTCCAGAAGGAGTTCCTCTGGTTGGGAGTTAAACGTGAAGGGAAAGGCGGCACATTCTTCACAAATATTTACAGAGGAGATTGGTGCTGGCGCAATCTACGAGGCTTCAAGAATTCTTATTGGATTTTACGAAGGCCTGGCTTCCGAAAAAGATTTAACCTTTAATCCGGGCATGATTTTAGGCGGGAATGATGTAACCCGAGATGAGGTATTGGATGGCGGTACTGCTTTTGGAAAAGGAAATATTGTTGCGAAAGAAGCGATCGTTACTGGCGACATCCGGGCTATTTCGCCAGAACAATTAAAAAAAGCACAAACGGTAATGCAGGAAGTTGTTTCGAAACATTTACCACAAACACAAGCATCCTTAACGTTCGATGAAGGATACCCACCGCTGGCTCCAGCCGCTGGAAACTTTGAACTCTTAAATTTTTATAAAACGGTGAGCACAGATTTAAACCTGGGAATAGTAACAGCGGTGAACCCGCGCGATGCCGGTGCTGCGGATATTTCATTTACTGCAGGCCATGTCGATATGGCCATCGATGGCTTAGGTTTGTTTGGTGGGCACGGTCATACAATAGAGGAATATGCCAATTTGAATTGGTTGCCCAGGCAGACAAAAAGAACCGCTTTACTAATACATCGCCTCACGCAAAGTTCTGTAAAACCTAAAGCGGTAATAATTATTTCTTAAAAATGAAATATACAGCTAAAATAAGAAATACAAATCCAATTAAATGATTAATCCTAAACTGCTCATTTTTAAAAATAAGTAGAGAAAAGCAATAAATACAATTAAAGTAATTACCTCTTGAATCACTTTTAATTCAACTAAACTAAAAGGTCCACCGTGTTCCTTAAAACCAATTCTGTTAGCAGGAACTTGCAATACATATTCAAAAAAAGCAATACCCCAACTAATTAGTATCACTGCTATTAGAGGCAAAGCTGAAAACCACTTCATATCTTTAAATTTCAGATGCCCATACCAGGCAAATGTCATAAAGGTATTAGATAAAATAAGCAATAGAATTAGTTATTACAGCTTTCATTTCAAACTATCATTAATAATGATTATTAATATTAGTTTTACTAAAACAATTCGTCCGTATAGTTGATTATATGATAATAACAAAGCATACTATAATAAATTAACATATATATATATATCGATTGATTGGGTTATTTTAGTAATATCTATTTCGTGAAATAACAATAATGTGCATGATCTTCTTTCATTTAATTTTATTTAATAAAGATTTCATTCTTAGTGAAAAATTAACATGGACATTTGGTTCAATACGTGATATGTGTTGGTCAATAGGATTAATGAGTTTTATTATAATAACAGAAATAAATAAAAGCTTATTTAATTAATGGTAAAACATTTTCAATGATTTGTA
>JAAUQL010000233.1 GCA_012033595.1 Cyclobacteriaceae bacterium
CGGTAACAGGTAAAGCATCAATATCTGCACGCAAGGCTACAACAGGGCCAGGTTTACTCCCTTTCAAAATTGCAATCACTCCGGTCTTTGCGACCGGATATTGCACCTCTAACCCCAGCGCTTTTAATTGTTCCGCAATACGAGCGCCTGTGTTTTTCTCGCGATTCGATAATTCAGGATGCTCATGAAAATATCTTCGCCACTCTACAATCTTTGGTTCAAGCTCCTTTACCTGCTGATCAAGTTTTCCTTTTAACTTGGCATCAATTTGAGCGATAGTTATTATTGTAATAAGGGAGAGACAAGCCGTAAAACAGAATTTCTTCATAGGTTTGAGTAATTTGAGTCAAGGTATAAAAAAGAGATTCTGAACAAAAGCGAAAGTGTATGCAATGGATCAAAATCTTTGCTAGTGAAGAGCGTGCTGCTAACACCCTGACTGAAAATAAGCCTCAACTCGTAGTGGCTAATGGAAAAAGAATTTGTCTTGTTAAACATGAGGGAAAATATTTAGCCGTGAGTGATCGATGTACTCATAATGGGGAATCGCTGAGCAAGGGAAAAGTGAATCATTTGGGTGAGATTATTTGCCCCTGGCACGGGCATCAATTTAACCTGAAAAGCGGTCGTGAAATACACGAACGATCTGCGGATCTCGAGTGCTTTCCTATTAAAGTGGAACAATCCGGCTTTTATCTGGGGCTTTAACACCCAACAATAGAGATGAAGGCATATCGTTATTTATCAAATACTATCTTCTTGAAAATCTTCCTGTCTCTTTTCATTACTCCTATCCTATTGATCGCGCAACCCGCTGTTGAAAAAGATTTACTAATAAACCGACTTTCAATCGTTGAATCAGTGCCTGAAAATTTACTGGCGGAACGATCGGTTGTACTCTACGAATCGGCCATCTCAGCAAAAGAATTACAAGAAACGCAAAAGGCATTTCAACAAACCGGCATTGATGCCGTTGCCTATTTTGTTATCGATCATATTCTGGCAGGGGCCGATCCGCAAAAGGCATTTTCCACCTATTTGATTTCGCGCAATGTTTCCTTCATTATTTTATTCAGCAAGGAAAAACAAGGTTACTCGTTTACCTTCGCTCCATTTAATAAAAAGATTGATTTAGTTAATAATGGTGCTCCGCATGGCAACAGAAGGGAACAGTTCTGAATGAAAGTTTTACTAAACTACCTACCGGTTTGCAGTGAGCAATCAAAAAAAACAAAACTACTGATAATGAGATTCCTGAAACCGACATTGGAATTAAATATTTTGTTGGCCGAAGAACGGAAACTTATACGCCCATGGTGAAATCCTTTAAAGTAGCGGTGCCAAAATTCGGAAACGAAAAAGAGGATGCCGCCCTGGAAGAACTCTTAAAAGAATATTTTCCCGTCAAGTACGAACTAGTTGATCCTACTTTAGATGAACGCGAATTGGAGGCCAAGGGTTTTGCTATGGTTCTTCGCTTTATCCACACGCGGGGTATGGTGGCTAAAGCAATTCTTGATTATGATCTTTCGCAAATGGCCAACGCCATTGCATCCGTGGCCATGGTACAAGGCGAAGCGCAATTAAAAACAATTCCTGCTGAAGAGCCGATTTACAAATTCTATATCAAGCACCTCGAATACGGAAATCTTTTTCTGGGAAATAAATGGGATGCGGATCGCACCTGGCAGGCTGCACTTACCAATCATTTGCAACTCATGCGCATGGATTTGAAATATTAGTCGCGCTATGTTGCTCTATTCCTTTTGAAATTATAATTGCGGCCAGAATAAGTAAGCTCAAAAAAACGTAGCCATTAAAGTGAAAATCCGGAAAGTTGGGGTGCAAGCCGTTGCCCCATCCGAAAATACCATGAAAAATTGCTTTGAATACTCCGGCAATTACTCCAATCACCGCACCAAATACCCCGGCCACAATTCCTATGGCTCCACCAATCAAACCAATAATTAAACCGAAAAGTCCTATCCCTAATCCAAACCAAACCGGAAAGGTAAAGATGATGAGGAGGGTAATTATAATAGCAGAGGTACGGTTCATAGACCAGGTGTTTTCAAAAACTGAACAAAAATCATTCATGTTTTTTAAATGTGTGTTTCACCGATTAAAATCAACTTTTTGTTTTTTCAAAAATGCTAAAGTGTTGAAAAATGAACACTCCATTTGCAATAATGCACATCTGAGGATTACCGTTTGTCCCAAATCTTTACTCTCAGATTTTGCAGTATCATCTTTTTATTAACTTTCCCTTTATCACAAAATAATGTAACTCTTCATTTATGAAATCCCTCATACGAGTAAGCCCTTTATTTGCGTTGTTGCTTATTTCCATTCAATGTATAAGCCAACAAAAGAACCCAGTAACTCCATCTGGTTTCCCTTCGGAGACTTTCTCTGGACTCAAGTTACGAGCTATCGGTCCGGCTGTTACTTCAGGTCGGGTTTCTGATTTTGCCGTGAACCCAACGAACATGAGTGAATATTATGTTGCCACTGCATCGGGCGGTGTGTGGAAAACAACAAACAAAGGCGTTACCTATAATCCGATTTTTGATAGTCAGGGTTCGTACTCGATTGGTTGTGTTACGTTAGATCCTTCCAACTCAAGTGTGGTGTGGGTGGGCAGTGGTGAAAATAATAATCAACGTGCAGTGTCCTACGGAGATGGCGTTTATAAAAGTGAAGATGCCGGCAAGACGTGGAAAAATATGGGTTTGAAAAATTCCGAACACATCTCTGAGATTGTAGTCCATCCCACAAATCCAAACATTATTTACGTTGCTGCCTATGGTCCGGTTTGGAGTGAAGGTGGCGAACGTGGTTTGTACAAAACAGAAGATGGTGGTAAAACTTGGAAAGCTATTTTGGAAATCGACAAGCACACAGGTGTAAGCGAGGTGCATTTAGACCCTAGAAATCCAGAGGTTTTATATGCTGTTGCACATCAACGTCGCAGACATGTTTTTACCTATTTGGGTGGTGGTCCTGGTTCTGGCTTGCACAAGTCAGAAGATG
>JAAUQL010000234.1 GCA_012033595.1 Cyclobacteriaceae bacterium
GAGGCCATCCACAATACCCCCCATTACTTGTTGCCGCGCCCCACTCTTGTTTACCACAATACCACAATCTGCGGCAGCATAAATCTTTTTTAACACCGGGGAGCCTTGTTGCATTTCTACTTCAGCCACCTGCGCCACATACGAACGATGCGAGAAGTAAACACTAAAACCCTGTGCTAAATTTTTCTTTGTGCCCCACCCCGATTTTTCTGCCGCCAGATTGATAACTCCCTTCATCCGGTCGATGTCGTACTTAATCGCGCCTGTGGGTGATGATTTTGCTTTTTCCAACAACTCCAATCTGAATTGAATTGGATCTTTTTTTGCAGCCAGCGCTACCTCATCTAAAAAAGCCTGCTCCGCGAAAGCGAGAAAATTTGTAATGGGCGCACGCCACGCACCCGTTGTAATGGGCGACTCATGATTAACCGAATCAATCAATAAATTTTCAACAGCCCCGCTCGGAAAATTATCTTCGCGGGTTGCGTTGCCGGCATTGATGCCTACCCCGCGTAATTTATAACCCGTCAGATTTCCCTTCGCATCTAAAGCAGCTTCGAACCGATAGCGAACGGCCGGGCGATAGCTGCCACCCATCATGTCGTCTTCGCGGGTCCACGTTACTTTAACAGGCGCTTTGATGATACTCGAAAGTTCAGCCGCTTCTAAAACATAATCGGCTTTAAGCCTACGACCAAATCCTCCACCAAGGCGCGTAAGTTCAAGCGTAATTTTTCGGGGGCAATCCCCAATAAAGTAGCCGTGGCATTGCGCGCCATGTCGGGGGTTTGCGATGGGCCCACCAACTCAACCCCATCAGGTCGCACATCCGCAAAGAAATTCATCGGCTCCATCGGGCTATGCGATAAAAACGGACATTGATACTCGCGCTTAATTATCTGTGCTGCCGATTTGAAAGCAGCCTCTACATCGCCATCTTTTCGTCTTACGGTGGCATCCGTTCTGTCCAGTGATTCTTTAAAATCCGATCATGATCGCTGGTACTTTCAATGTTTCCCTCCTTCTCATACTCTATCTTCAACGCCTTGCGCGCTTTATTTACTTCCCAGGTTGACTTACCCACAACAGCCACATTGTTTTTAAACGTTACCACATCCACAATGCCAGTCATAGCTTTGGCTGCGGCCGAGTCGACCGATTTAAGTTTCATGCCAAACGCAGCGGGTCGTTGAATCATCGCGAACAACATTCCCTCGCGATAAAAATCCAAACCAAATAACGGCTGGCCGGTAACCATTTCCAGGTTGTCGACATTCGGTATGGGTTGGCCAATTATTTTAAAATCTTTTTTGTCTTTTAGTTTCACTTCCGTGGGAACCGGAACCGAAGCGGCATCGGTGGCGAGTTCACCATACGTAAGTTTCCGTCCATCGGCATGAACAACATTTCCTTCTTTTGTCGTTAACGATCCAGCGGATGTGCTCCACCGTTTTGCTGCGGCTTCCAACAACATGTGTCGTGCCGTAGCACCCGCTTTTCTTAAACGTTCCCAGCTGTGTGGAATGGCTCCACTCCCACCGGTCAATTGGCGTTCATATTTTTGTCGAGATTAGCTTGAACAACTTTTACTTTTTCCAATCGGCATCCAACTCTTCGGCTACGATCATAGGAAAAGAAGTCTTTATATTTTGACCTAGTTCTGGATTAGGAGAAAAAATAGTAATTACATTATCCGTGGAGATAGAGAGATAACTATTGAAATCAACGAGACCCGAAAGGCAAAGCCGATTCGTTCAAAACTTCCAGGCTTGATGCGCTCCATCGCGCCAACTAAAACCCAACACCAGGCCACCACACGGACAGCCATTCCTAACTTTATAAAATCCCGTCTGCTTGTTTTCGTTAGCGTGTTCATATTACTTCATTTTTGATGAGGCTATAACAATGGCTTCTTTAATTCGATGGTAGGTTCCACACCGACAAATGTTTCCATTCATGGCTGTAGCGATCTGATCTTCTGTTGGCGAAGGTGTTTTTGCCAGTAACGCTGCCGCGTTCATAATCTGGCCCGCTTGGCAATAACCACACTGGGGTACATCTACTTCCATCCAGGCTTGTTGCACCGGATGATCTCCTTTTTCGGAAAGCCCTTCTATAGTAGTGATCGAATTTTTACCCACCGCAGAAATTGGCAAGGAACAAGATCGGGCTGCAGTGCCATTAACATGCACGGTGCACGCGCCACATTGCGCAATGCCGCAACCATACTTGGTGCCTACCAACCCCAGGCTGTCGCGAAGTACCCACAACAAAGGCGTATCGGGTAGCACATCAACATTGTGAGTTTTGCCATTTACATTGATCGAATAGGATGCCATAGTATAACTATTTATCAGTTTAGTAATCTCGAATAAACCACTTGGGAAGGTAACGCTTTCGGATGATTATCACAAATTCAAAATACATGAGTGGAAGCATACGTGGCAAACAGTATTCTTAGTGCTCTTGCGAACTAAAATCTTTACTAAAAATGAAACAAAATATTCCCGTTTACTGTTAAACGTAATTACGACATCCCATAGTTAGTCTATAGACTGGTATAAATTATGAAACTATCAAGTAACAAATTATGGGGATTAGCTTTTGTATTTAGCGGCTGCATATTCGAATATAATCCGTATGAAATACGGTTAGAGCCCGCCCTTCAAAATCTTAACTCAAAAGCAATTGAAAAGATTAAGGCAACCCCGGCCAAAGATACCCTAACCATTGCTTTAGTTGCCGACACTCAAAGGTTCTACAATGAATTGGAAAGGATTGTTAAAAGTGCCAACCAACAGCAATATGATTTTATGCTGGTGGCCGGAGACATTACCGAATATGGCCTGGAGCAAGAGTATCGCTGGATTAATCAAATACTGGAAAAACTAAAGCAACCATACATCTGCGTTATCGGAAATCACGATTTTCAAGGCGATGGCTCGCATGTTTTTAAAAAGCTTTTTGGTCCTTTAAATGATTCATTTGAGTATGGTCATTTTAATTTCATCCTCCATGACACAAACTCT
>JAAUQL010000116.1 GCA_012033595.1 Cyclobacteriaceae bacterium
GTTCGAATTGGATTTAGTTTGCCTTAAAAAAGGGGGGTGTTTTTCAAAATATCGAAAAATCACCTTAGAACTCAATTTTAGACCCTTTTTTGCCTAAATTGGAATTTGGTCGGATGACAATAATTATTTATTATAAATTTTCCAAATCGATATTGGTGAAAAAATGAGCGGCAGACGGGGTTCGAACCCGCGACCTTCGGCTTGGGAAGCCAACGCTCTACCAGCTGAGCCACTGCCGCTTACTTAGGGCTAAATTAAACAATCGCTTCTAAAAATTATTCAGCATTCCAAAGATTATTTAGGGGGTCTCATACCATAAAGTTTGTGTATGCTTAAACTAAGTGAAATGAGCGCTGGCCTGGCAAAACAGCGGGGGTGCGGCGGCCTGAGGGGGGAAGCATTGTTTTGTCTTGATTTTTCTTTGCTTAGTTTCTTTTCAACAAGGAAAAGATAGTAAGAACAAAGACCTTTCAGCGCAATTTTATCAGGCAAAAAGAAGATTGATTTGCAGCTTCAGGAACGGCTCAAGAAAAAAACAATATCATGGTGAAAACACAGAAACATGATAATTTGAATTTTTCAAAAGACCAAATTTAGAGCCTTCTACAGGACTTGAACCTGCGACCCACGCTTTACGAAAGCGTTGCTCTACCAACTGAGCTAAGAAGGCAAAATACTCAATACCAAACCGAAACACTGTGGAGCCCTAATACAATTAAATAGCTTTAGCAATACTGAAATTTTAAAGGACACTCTTCAGTCGTGCTTCACATTGCAAGGATGTACAATTTGGCAATAAATGTTGCTAAAAAGTTATTGTCTTAAAACTATTACAGCATATTTTTTTAAGTGCGGAAAAAATAGGCGAAGGCAGCTAAATTGACGATTGATTTGCCCGGCTTTCTGGCGGGTAGGTGGGGAACAAATCAAGCGCTTTCGCAGATTTTTTACATATTGCTTCATATTTTATTTCGCTTACCTGCCAACAGCCATGAAAAGACTCATCTTCTACTGGAACCAACTCAAATCGACCTTTTGGTTTGTGCCTATTGTTTTTATTTGCGTGGCCATCTGCCTTGCCTTTGCCATGCTGTACATCGATAGTCAGATCAAATTTACAGTCAATGCTTACACCCAATATATGTTTGCAGGCAGTGCCGAGTCGGCCCGTAGCATTTTATCTACCATATCGGGTGCCATGATCGGTGTGGCCGGCACGGTCTTTTCCATCACTTTGGTGGGGCTTAGCCTGGCATCTACCCAATTTGGTCCCCGGCTGGTAAAAAACTTCATGTATGACCGCTTCAATCAGATAGTGCTGGGCACTTATATTGCCACATTTGCCTATTGTCTGTTGGTGCTGAATACCATCAACGAAAATGATTCTATCACTTTTATCCCGGTTTTGTCTATCATTTTTGCCCTCATGGCAGCTCTGGCCAATATCATACTGTTGGTTTTTTTTATTCATCACATTTCTACGAGCATACAGGCAGATACCGTCATTGCCGATTTGTCCGCCTCGTTGGCCAGGCAGATCAAAACTATTTTTCCTGAGTCGATTGGTGAGGCCGAGCCTGAACGAAAAATCCTGGATGAGGAGGCATACAAAAGCAGCTACAAAAACCAGTGCGATCTCAGGGCACAGCATAGTGGATACCTGCAATATATAGATAGTGACGCACTGTTGGATTTTGCTATGGAAAAGGATGGCCTGATTGAACTATATAAAAGACCGGGCGACTACGTGGTGGCAAATGCATTGATTGCGAAACTCTACCTTGATGAAGAGATGGAAAAAGAAGAAATTCAGCGCTTGCGCGGAAAATTTATTACCGGAAAAACACGCACACATGAGCAAGATGCTGAGCATGCCATTCATCAAATGGTAGAAGTGGCGGCCAGGGCACTCTCGCCTGGAGTCAATGATCCTTACACAGCCATTTCATGCATCGACAATCTCACCTCTATTTTGTGCTATCTGGCCAAAACACCATTTCCGTCAAAATACCGCAAAGACAAAAATGATGAACTTCGGGTCATTACAGATACTTTTACTTTCGATGGTATGGTAGATGCTGCATTTAACCAAATCAGACAGTTTTCTGAAAATAGTCCCGCAGTAGTCATCAGGTTGATGGAATCGTTTGATACCCTGATCGATTTTACCCAAAACGAGACACAGGTTCGTACCATTCAGCGTCACGCACACATGGTATTGAATATGGCTAAACGGTCATTTAAAGAAGAAAATGACCTGGAAGATTTGATAAAACGCAGCCAAAAAGTATTGGGCTAGGGGGTAGATGCTTACTGTTGAATGGCAGGGGAAATTAATTATATAATTAACCGGACGCCGGTGAAAAAAGCCAACGCACCCTCCGGGAGACTTAGAAAAAAGACGTGCTATTCCTGAATGATAAATTCCACCCTCCTGTTCAATTCGCGGCCACCTATTTCGTCATCATTGCTGGCTACCGGTTTGGCCATGCCCCATCCTTTAGATTGCAAACGATCTGGTGATACCCCAGCTTTGATGAGGTAGTCCACCACCGATTTGGCTCTTCGCTCACTCAGTTTGATATTGTATTCTTTGGTGCCGACATTGTCGGTATGGCCTTCCACTGATATTTTCACGTCCGGGTTTTTTTGCATCATTTCGGCCACGCGTTTCAACTCAGGGAATGACTCCTCTTTCAATTCATATTTGTCGAAGTCGAAAAAGATATTGTTGAGCACCACCACGGCTCCTTTTTCTATTGGCACCAGGTATAAATCTTTGAGCAATTCACCATAGACTTTGTTTTCGCGCAAGTCGATGTTGGCATTGATTGCTACAAAGCCTTCAGATTCGGCCAGGTAGCCATATTGGTTTCCCGATGGTAAAATAATCTGATACTCGCCGGTGATGGGGTCAGACTCAATGGTGCCAATTTCTTTGCCCTCGGGCAATACTTCATAAAATATGCGTGCCTGTATCGGTCTTCTTGTTTTAGTATTGTAAACCACGCCGCGTACCGTCACCACTGCATCTGGCTGATGTTCTTTGGGCAATTCGAAGCGGTAAATATCAGAGTTAGAGGCTGTAAAATCTCTGGAAAAATAGCCATATTCTCCGGTAGGAGGGATATTAAAGAAGGCGTCATCTTCTTTGGAATTGATTTGTGGCCCGAGGTTTTCCGGCTCCGACCATTTGGTCCAGGTGTTGTCGAGCCGGCGTGTTACGTAGATATCGTGTTTGCCATAGCCGGTGTATCCGTCAGATGAGAAATAAAGGGTTTTGTCGTCGGGTGCCAAAAAAGGGGATGACTCTTCCAGAGCAGTGTTAACGTTCGCTCCAAGATTGAGCGGTTCGCTCCATCGACCGTCGTCCATAAGAAAGCTAACATATAAATCGCGAGAACCAAATGTAGGGTCGCCCTGTACCGACATCAATAGCACTTCGCGGTTGTTGGCCAGATAATAGTTTGAATTTTCGTGCACGTTGATTTCGTTGATGATTTCGAAAGGTACCGGCTGCGACCAACCCTGGCTGGTGCGGGTACTCACCGAAACGCCCGCTTTCATTTTGCCATTTTTGGTGTAGCGGTTGCCCAATGTCAGTATTACGGTGTTGCCATCTGGAGTAATGGAGCTGATATAGTTTGGTCCTTTGGTGTTGAGTGGTCCTCCCATGTTTACCGCTTCCATCCATTCGCCTTTTTCCTCGTCCCACTGCGAAAACCAAATGTCTTCGGCATCTTCCACGCCACCGGTATTGCCGGGATGGTACTGCCGGCTAAAAAGCAACGTTTTGCCATCAGGAGTCACCAAAGGCTTTAGTTCATTGTACACGCTATTTACCGTTTCGCTCAATCGATTGGGGTTTACATTCACGATATCACTTTCAAGAATTTTTACCTCCTGGCGTACCGGCAGGGTAGAATTGGAGATGGCGATGGCGTCGATGGCGTTGTAGCCGGGCACGGCATCGCATCGCAATACCACTTTTACAGCAGCGACTTCGTATTCGGTAAGGTCAAAAAAGACATGGAGCATCCGGGATTTCAACTCTATTTGCCGGGGTTCGAAAGTATTGATGAGGAATTCGTTATCGGACTTATCGTATAAAAAAATCTGATATATCGCGCTTGGGTTGTATGATTCGGCTATGGCTATCTGTCTGATTTTGATAGGAGTGGCAAAACCAACTTTCACATACTCTTCCCGGTCTTCCCTAAAGGGCATCCAGGCGTTGGGACTATCTCCCGTACCGGGTGTCACGTTTGGCTTACCGATAATTTGTTCTGCAGAATATTCCTTTGGAGTCAACTCGGATGAAGCCTCCAGGATGGTACTTACCCATTGGGTATCTTGACCATGAGTGTATGTAAATACACCTATGCATGCTAAAAAAAACAGCGCTTTAAGCATTACCAATCAGGTTATGGTTATAGAATGAATGATGGAATAAGTATAAATTTATCGCAATAAATTCCTAAAATGCCATCTTTTCAAGCAAACAGCAAAATATTTTGATTTAAAGTCTTGGCATCCAGCAGATAATACCGACATGGTTTTAGCATCCGATAGTAAATTAATGGTCGCCTGATGACTTACTGCATAAGTAGCATTGTGGCTATTTGCAATTGACATACATCATGCACCGGAAGATAAGGGCTGTGGCTATAGTAGCTGTTCGCTTTAATACGCCCGTTGTCACATAATCGAACATTTTTGTTTCGATCAAGCGCCACATATTTATATAAGTTACTGATTGTCAAACGATGTCATTTTTTGGCACAAGCTTGGAAAAGCAATTAGACCTGACAATCAATTATTTATAACTAAAAAAATAATCATGAATTATCAAAAATTAAAATCCACGCTTATGGCCGTTGTGGCCTTTGTAGTACTCAGCAGTTCCACATCAATGGCCAATGTAGAAGACCGCACGGTAGAAAAAACCCGAGAAGCAGTAGAAAACGCCAGTCCGCACGATTGGTACACCCTTGCGCTAAGCGCTGAAAAATGTTTTAAGAAAAATGTCAATCTGAAAGAAGCCTCTGAATGGTTGGACAAGTCACTGGAAATCGCTGAGGCGCCATTTAACCTGGAGCTGAAGGGTGACTATTATTATGATAATAAATTGCCGGAAAAAGCCCTCGAATACTATCTGAAGGCGATGAATACGCTCAAAGAAAACGATGGCAAGGCTGATGTAAGCAAAATCCAGAAAAAAGTAGCCAAGATCATTTATTGAGAAGGATTTCGTTTGTATTTGTTGACCGGGGAAGCTTCGCTGAAGTTTCCCTTTTTTTTGTTTATTCTCAAAAAGCTGGTCAATAAGTGAATTATCCAGCTACATTTCTACATTGGAAAAGGTGTGGAGCGCAAATTTAAACATTCATTTTTATACCTTAGCATTTTCGAAAATCACCTTTAAGACAAAGTATTCTAATGAAAAAGCTATTTTTTACTTTATTAATCATCAGCGCTTCTCTTATTTCCAATGCCCAAAAGTACCAGGCCAATTGGGAGTCTATCGACAGCCGACCGATACCAGAGTGGTTTACCGATGCCAAGTTTGGCATTTTTATCCACTGGGGAGTATTTTCTGTACCTGCCTGGGGGCCGACCAATGCATCCGTTTACGACAAGTATGCCGAGTGGTATTGGAATAAGCTGAGCAATACAGAATCGCCGGTGCATCAAAATTTTGTTGAGTTCCACAACGAAACCTATGGAGCGGATGTCAACTATCAGGACTTCGCCAATGAATTCAACTGCGACCTGTTCCAACCCGCAGATTGGGCAAGGATTTTTAGGGAGTCCGGCGCAAAATATGTGGTGCTCACGTCCAAGCACCACGAAGGGTTTACCTTATGGCCAAGCAAAGAATCATGGAATTGGAATGCAGTAGATATAGGACCGCACCGCGATCTTGCCGGTGACCTGATCACCGCCGTTCGTTCCGAAGGATTGCGGATGGGTTACTATTATTCACTCTATGAATGGTACAACCCAACCTACCTAAGCGATGTAAACAAATATGTGGATGAGCACATGATCCCCCAGCTCAAAGACCTGGTGAACAGCTACAAGCCCGACATCATCTGGACTGATGGCGAATGGGATCACCCCAGCGAGGTATGGAAAAGCACCGAGTTTCTGGCCTGGCTCTACAACGATTCGCCGGTAAAGGATGATGTAGTAGTCAACGACCGTTGGGGCGCAGAAACCCGCAGCAAGCATGGGGGCATTTACACCACCGAATACGATCTGATACATGAAGGAGTCATGAGCGGCACCCTCAGCCATCCGTGGGAAGAATGCCGTGGTATTGGAGGCTCCTTTGGGTATAACCGGAACGAAAACCTTGAAAGCTACTCCACTTCAGAAGCATTGGTGCACATACTCATAGACAAAGTATCAAGGGGCGGCAACCTGCTGCTGAATGTAGGCCCGACTGCCGATGGTCGTATTCCGGTCATTCAACAGCAGCGACTCAAAGATATAGGAGATTGGTTGCGCGTAAACGGCGAAGCAATTTATGAAACCACCCTCTGGCCCAAGGCCGATGCTGCCAGCCAGCCCAATGTATCTTACACCCAAAAGGGGGATGACCTCTATGTGATATGTACTAAATTTCCGGGGAAGGATTTTTCTGTCAAAGGTGTAAACTCGGCCAAAGTGAGCATGCTGGGTTTCGATGGTAAGGTAATGTCGAAGAGAGGCAGCCAGGGGCTCATCATCACCCCGCCAAGCGTGACACCCGCTACCAATCCATGCAACTACGCCTGGGTTTTTAAGCTGGAAGGAGTGAAGTAGAAAAGAATTATCTGTGGTGCAGACAAGGAGTTCAGGCACAGCATGATCTGGAAGCGTTTTCGTGATGTACGGCTTAAATCTTGTCATTAATCCCAATCGGAACAAGAAAATCAGCGGAGCCCTGGAGTGGATATGTATTTGACATAAGCACAGTCCTGATGAGGGTTTGTCAGGTGGCAGTTGTATAAATACAATCCCTTAACCCTGGATTGAAGTGAATGAAAATGCCGGAGAAAAGTCCGGCTTTTTCATTCAGTTTCGAAACAAAGAACCCTTGTGTTGAAAATGAATTCCGTGGCTGATTCATTTTTATTCCGATTTTCAGAATACTCTTCCGCTTCTATTCGTTAATTTTAATTATTGGTAAATGGAATTGAAGCAACTTGTGAAAAGAATACCTTATATAAAATGCTGCGCACATTCAACATTCAGGCTGATGGCGCTCAGCCTCCTCTTAGTGTTAATGGCACGTTATGGTGGTTTTGCGCAATCCGTTCAATCAGATTCTCTTGAGAGGAATGCCTATGAACCCCGCGAAAATCACCATAATCTTTACTTTGGTGCCAAGGTTGGGCTAATCTACTTCTTTGGTTTAGAGCTCGACTATATTTTTAAGACCCGGGATGTCAGCAGATTTTATCTTGCTGCTGCGGCGCAGTCATCACTCATTATCACTTCTGCCAATGCAGGAGGGGGAGTTTTTTTGGGAAGAACGGGCATTGGGGTAGGATGCAGGTACCACCATTTGTTTTGGTTCGAAAGCGAAGATGAAAGCAGGATACAACCCGGATATGGGCCGGAGATCATCTACAACAAAACCATCGGCTCTAAATACATTTTCAACCTGCATGCCGGGGGTGTAATCACCGAAGGCTATTTTTTCCCGGACGTCACTTTTGGTGTATTTCTGCCGCTTTACAAATAGCTTTTGGTTTGTTCAATTCATTTTCTTTTAGTACCGCTTTTCAAATAGATTTTATTTAATTTGTAGCCCTAATCGTAAGTTTAGCATAGTTTTACTATTCATGGATAATTTGAACATTGATATAATCAAAGATCACCGCAAAAAAATTTCCCAGGTCATCACAGAGGTGGGAAAAGTTGTTGTAGGTCAGGAGTACATGATCAACCGTCTGCTGATAGGTCTCTTTACCCAGGGACATATCTTGTTGGAAGGGGTGCCAGGTTTGGCCAAGACCCTTACGGTAAATACCCTGGCACGCGTTCTCCACCTCGATTTCAAACGACTTCAATTCACCCCCGACCTGCTGCCTGCCGATCTCATTGGCACCATGATCTACAACCAGCAAAAGTCCGAATTTGAAGTGAAGCAAGGCCCCATCTTTGCCAACATGATATTAGCCGATGAGGTTAACCGCTCCCCCGCCAAGGTGCAGTCTGCCCTGCTTGAGGCCATGCAGGAACGGCAGGTGACTATAGGCAGCACCACCTTTAAGCTCGACAAGCCTTTCTTGGTTATGGCCACCCAAAATCCGGTAGAGCAGGAAGGCACCTATCCGCTGCCTGAAGCACAGGTAGATCGTTTTATGCTCAAAATATTTGTGGACTATCCTCAAAAGCACGAAGAGCTCGAAATCATGCGCCGCATGTCTAACTTGACCTTTAATGCCGAAATACATACCGTGCTCACCAAACAAGACATCTTTGATATCCGCAAGGAGATCAATGCAGTCAAAATTTCGGAATCGCTTGAGAAATACATTATTGAACTGGTATTTGCGAGCAGGTCGCCCCGAGATTATAAACTGGCGGATGAGGCCAACTACATTATGTTTGGTGCCTCACCC
The DNA here is from genome assembly GCA_012033595.1 of Cyclobacteriaceae bacterium. Taxonomy (GTDB): domain Bacteria; phylum Bacteroidota; class Bacteroidia; order Cytophagales; family Cyclobacteriaceae; genus JAAUQL01. The sequence continues at coordinate 8,619 of JAAUQL010000116.1, forward strand.
CGCGCTTCTATCAACCTCAATCTGGCCGCAAAAGCCATTGCTTTTTTCGATGATCGCGAATATGTGTTGCCCGAAGACATCAAAGAAATAGCCCTGGATGTACTCAATCACCGCATCATTCTCAACTATGAGGCAGAAGCCGATGGTGTTAAGACCAAAGACATCATCGATGCCATCCTTCACAAGGTACCGATTTCTAAATAACACCAGCCTGAGGGCGAACAAAAGGCTGTCAATCACACAATTGACAGCCTTTTTTAGTGCCGAATTACCCGGCTTGCCGGGTCAAAAATGGCCGGAAGCAGGTTCACAAGTCCCCCCATTCTTAACGTGTGCTTAACAATAGAGGCTTAACGTAACACAAACATCATATATCTAATATTCTCTTTACACAAAGTTAAAATTGGCTGCGCGTTGAAGTAACACTATGTCCACACCTTTGTAGCGAAAAAGTTATTTCAATAATCAATTCTAAAAACGTGATGAAAAAAATCTCAAATTATTTATTCCTGTTGTTAGCAGGATCGCTTATTTTTCTTTATTCGTGCAAAGACGATGATGATCCAATCCCAGTGCCTACCGTTACCGCTCCAACAGGAGTTCTATCTGTGGAGAATGAGGCAACAGGCCAAACAGTGAATTTCACAGTTTCAGTGGCCGATGGTCTGACTGCAACCTGGGCAGCCACAGGAACAAACGTAACCTTGACTGAAACTAGTGGAACCGTTTCGGGCACCACAGTAGCCGTAGGGTTTGATGCTACCGCCACAGCCGGAGCTGGGTCAATTGCGCTGACTATTACTGATTCGGAAGGGCAGAAAGCATCTGCTACGGCGGTAATCAATGTGCTTGCTCCTGGAGATGCACCTATCACTTTTAATACAAATGGCAAATTACCGGCTACTGCAAGCGTAACAATTGGTCAAACACTTACAGTTTCAGGTGTTGACGTGGCTAGTGCCGATGGTGTTAAGGAAGTAACAGCTACTGTAAATGGTACTGCTGCACCTGCACTTACTACGACGTATACCGGATCACCTTCCACTGCTGAATATGGTTTTTCCGTTAATACAACAGATTTGGGTGAAGGAACATTTGTAATCGTATTTACTGCTGTAGATGATAACGGTTCAACAGCAAGTTTCTCTCATGCCCTTACTGTGAATGAGTTGGCTTTTAATGTTACTGAGGAAACTGACGCTGATGGAAAGGTTCTTTCAAGAGAAATATCAGGTAGTATCAATAGTGATTATACCTTTACCAATGATGCTGAGTGGATACTTGCTGGCCGCATTAAGGTAATTGACGGTGCCACACTTACCATTGAGAAAGGTTCACTTCTTAAAGGAAGATCAGGCGGTGGACAAAATGCCACAGCCCTTTTAATTGCTCGCGGTTCTAAGATAATGGCAGAAGGAACTGCTACCGAGCCAATTATTATGACCGCAGAGTCTGACAACTTAAGCATTGCTGATATTAAAGCAGGTAACTTCAAAAGCCCGAATTTGGCTCCTGATGTTAATGGTCAATGGGGTGGATTTATTGTATTGGGAGACGCTCCTATTTCAACTACCAACGAAAACAAGGTTGATGTGACTGAAGCTCAGATTGAAGGTATTCCCTCTAGTGATGAAGATGGATTATTTGGGGGAACAAATAAAACTGACAACTCCGGTGTGATCAAATATGTATCTATTCGCCATGGAGGCACCAACATTGGGTCAGGGAATGAAATAAATGGCCTTACACTTGGTGGAGTAGGTTCAGGAACCGTTATTGAAAACATTGAGGTAGTAGCTAATCAGGATGACGGAATTGAATGGTTTGGTGGAACTGTTAGCGTAAGTAATGTGGTTGTCTGGAATACTTTTGATGATGGACTGGATACTGACTATGCCTGGAACGGGACTTGTAGTAATTTTATTATCATTACTCCAAACACAGGAAGTGGTTTTGAATTAGACGGTCCTGAAGGCACGTACAAAGATGGAAATCATAAATTTATCAAAGGGACAGTTTACGCCGGTGCTGATATCGCTGATTTGATTGACTTTGATGACAAATCGAATGTTGATATGAGCGATATCTATTTTTACGGAATCACTACCGGCACAAAAGTTACAGAATATAAGAAAATGGTAGATGCAGGAAACGGAAGCGTTGCTACTTTCCAATATTCTAATATCGCGGATCCAGCAGCAGTGTTTGTTGACATACCTGCCGATAAATACACTGAAGTAAACACAAATGAGAATACAGTTGGTGTGAAAGATCAGACTGGATTCGAATGGACTTGGGCAAGCCAAAGTGGTAAGCTTGCCGAAATAGGACTTTAGTATTGATCATTTTTTAAAAACTTGCTAATCACAGATTAGCAAGTTTTTTTTGTATATAAATAATAATTTTGATTTAAAACTCGATTCATGAATCATTTTTCCAAAGGGTTAATTGTAACCCTTATTCTTTTTTTACCAATTATGGTTTTTGCTCAAAAGAGCTCAATTAGAGGGATGGTATTTGATGGTAAAACCGGCGAAGCCTTAATCGGAGTTACTGTAATCCTTAAAGGAACCACAATAGGAAATACCACAGATTTTGATGGAAATTTTGAAATTTTAGTTGAGCCTGGAACCTACGACCTGGAGGCATCATACATTTCATATGCAACAACAACAATAAATGGTGTAGTAGTTTCAGAAGATAAGGTAACGGTGATTGATCAAATCCGTCTTTTGGAAGATGTGAAACAATTAGATGAAATTGTTATTCAAGCGGAGGTGATAAATACCACTGAAACTGCGCTGATGGCACTCAAACGACATTCCCCAAACGTAATGGATGGCATTTCCGCCGCAAGTTTCAGGAAAATTGGAGATTCAGATGCCGCTGAGGCAGTAAAGAGGGTCACCGGGGTATCCATTGAAGGTGGCAAGTATGTATATGTGCGAGGATTAGGTGATCGCTACACCAAAACAATGCTCAACAATGTTGACATCCCCGGACTCGATCCTGACAGAAACAGTATTCAGATTGATATTTTTCCTACCAATCTGATCGACAATATGATTGTGTTAAAATCTTTTGCTCCTGAATTACCGGCAGACTTTACTGGAGGTATTGTAAATATCGAGACAAAAGATTTCCCGGAAGAAAAAATACTAGAACTGTCCATTAAAGGGACTTACAACCCTTCTATGCATTTCAATGATAAAAACCTCACCTACGAAGGAAGTGAGACTGATTATCTGGGCTTTGATAATGGCGCACGAGAATTGCCTGAAAGGGCGCGGATAAAACCAATACCCTCGCCTGGGAATTCGCAGTCAACAGACCAGGAGACCTTTGATTTTTTGAATTCATTTAACAAAACCTTGGCTCCCACCACCCAATCCAATTTCATGAACTATAGCTTCGGATTGACATTTGCAAACCAATATAATGTGGGCAAACGAGATCATAAATTAGGCCTGATACTTACCGGAACTTATAAAAATGATTATAGATTATATGAAGGAATTTCCTTCGGGGAATTTCAACGTCCAATTCCTGAGGATGAATATGAACTAGTAAAAGCAACGACGCAAAATGGTATCCTTGCTGAACAAAGTGTATTGCTTGGCGGACTAGCGGGATTATCATATAAAACCACTAATTCAAAATTCAAATTTAATGTTTTGCATTTGCAAAATGGGGATAGCAGAGCAGCACAACTGGAATTATTCGATGATGGAGCGGTTCCAGGCAAGTCAGGTTTTATAGGTTATTCAAATAATCTTGAATACAATCAAAGGGCACTAACTAACTTATTCTTAAGTGGAGCCCATTTCAATAAGGACGCTTCCTGGAAAGTTGATTGGCGTTTAGCCACTACAATTTCTACATTACAAGATCCTGATATCAGAAAGACTGCATTTACAATCAATCCATCTACTGGGGATAGTGTAATATCGCCTGGCGCGGCCGGATTGCCAAATCGAATTTGGCGCGAGTTGAGTGAAATCAATTCTGTGGGAAAACTCGATATCACGCGCGATTATAAATTGTTTAGCAGAGAAGCAAGGCTTAAATTTGGAGTTTGCTATACCTGGAAAGAAAGGGATTATGAGATTCTCTCCTATGATAATCAGTTTTTTGGTCAGCAACCTGATGTTGGGGGAAATCCAAATGGTTTTTTATTGGAAGAGAATTTATATCCAAATGGCACTGTTTACTATAGCTCCAATAACAATGATCCCAATCCAAATGAATTCAATTCTAACGCTCGAAATATAGCTGCCTATGTTTCAGATGAATTTAAAGCGTCAGAAAAACTAAAGATCGTACTTGGTGTACGGGCAGAATATTTTGTGCAGAGGCATACCGGTCGGGATTCGGAATTTGCCAATACTGGCAATTCAGGCAACAACCTCGATAATGATAAAGTACTTGATGCCATTGACTTTTTCCCGCTTGGCAATTTGATTTTTGCGTTGAAAAAAAATCAGAATCTGAGATTTAGTGTTTCTAGAACAATAGCACGTCCGTCATTCAAGGAGATGTCCTATGCACAAATAATTGACCCGGTATCCAATCGAACTTTTAATGGGGGGCTGTTCCCTTACGAAGGCGACTGGGATGGAAACTTAACTGAAACCAGAATTAACAATTTAGACCTTCGATGGGAATTATTTATGGAAAGAGGCCAACTAATTTCGATCAGCGCCTTTTATAAAACCTTTGAAGACCCAATTGAACTTGTACGAATTCCTGCCGCACAAACTACAAATGAATTTCAACCCAGAAATGTTGGCGATAGCTATCTTATTGGGGGTGAAGTGGAATTTCGGAAATCACTTGATTTTATTTCAATGGGCATGAGTAATTTCAATATTAATGGGAATATTACTGTTGTTCATTCTTCGCTGCAAATGAATGATGCAGAATTTAGGGCAAGAAAAAACCTGGAGAAGGTTGGCCAAACTGTCGAGGATACTCGGGAGATGGCCGGTCAGGCACCATATATCATCAATGCAGGTCTTGGGTACAATCACGTTGCCAGTGGTCTTGATGCTGGTTTTTTCTATAATGTTAAAGGGGAAACCTTATTTGTCGTTGGAGGAGGATTATTTCCCGATGTTTATGCGCAACCTTTCCACAGCTTGAATTTCAATGTTAATAAAACTGTAGGTAAGGAGAAGAGAGCTACCATTAGTTTTAATATTTCTAATTTGTTGAATGACGTGAGAGAGGAATTTTATACTGGTTTCAATGCAACAGACCAGATATTTTACAAATATTCTCCAGGAACCGAAATCAGTGTCGGCTTCAAATACAATTTTGATG
>JAAUQL010000017.1 GCA_012033595.1 Cyclobacteriaceae bacterium
ATCAGCTTGGTTCCTGTTGGAAATATTGGCATTTGCATCTGCATATCTATAGCGTTTTGCGACAATGACAATTTACGACTTTTCGCCCTTTTTGCTATATTTCGATGGTCAAGTCAGGAGGTCTGAAATTACATAAATAAAGTTGGACAAAAAAGAGTGTGAGGTGAAGCTGGTTTCTCCCCTTTATCGGATTATTACCTTAGTGCTACATACGTCTATGATAGAAGCGCTTGCTCAGATTAGTGATGTAGCAATCTGCAAAGATTTTTTTGCCGATGCCGCCAGCCTTTGAAAAAGGGGTGGTCAATAGCCGGCTTTTTTGAACAAGCGGTTTGAAAGACCCGAATAGTGAAGTGAATTAATGTTGATCGATGAAGCTGCAAACATCAAAGGCTGCATTGCCTCTTAGCAATACGGGTGTTCTCTACAAGGGAAAATTATTCTTATAAGAATTCCGGACTAAAAAATAAAGAGAGCTGTCAGTAAAAATCGCCACTTCAGAGGCAGAATCAAAATGTTCTGTGGGGCTAATTTCAGCCGGAACCTGCAACATATTGATGTCGTTTGGTTGCCGGTATTTGTTGGCTGGGCGGTCTTCATTGCAGTATGCATAAAACATAACTAACAACGAAATAAAAAGTGTAACTCTTATAATCATCGTGTTTGGTTGATAAATCTTTAAGGTGTCATCTGCTAACCGTACAATATCCTAGACACCTGTAACAGTCAAAGGTTGAAAAGCTTCAAAAAAAAATTATACTTTTTTTTAAACATTCAACCTCCTCATTAAGATTTTGGCCATTTGACCAGCTTGAGTTGATTTAAACGCTGCAATTCATGTTACATTGCCCTATCAAGCCGCGTCTTTTTTTTCTTCTCAGCTTCGCGATCGACAGTGCGGATATTGCCGTAAAAAATTCAATTCGGCCTATTTGCTCGTGGCCTGACGATCTGGTGCAGGATATACGCTCACAAAATCCATTGTGCCATTGTTGTTGGCGACCACCAAAACAAGGCCATTTCGGCCTTGCAACCAGCCTGCATGTCTCACATTATCGCGCACCAATAAGCCGCTTTTTTGCGGTGGCACTGGTGCAAAATCAATACCACTCTGCCCCAGGAGCCACAAGCCTGCCCCGGCATCATTTCTTATGGTCTCCAGTTCCATATCAAACAGATTTCCCAGTAAAACAAGGTCGGTGCGCTTGTCTCCGTTGATATCGCGTATCAAGATACTGTTGGTATTCGACACTTGGGCACGCATATCAAGCTCATGCAATTCGAATTGCCCGTTTCCCAAGTTTTCTATCACTGAAGTGGCGAGGGTAAATATCTGATGGTGAAGCCGGGCATTTTGCAACCTTTCCTTGCCGTAAATATCATAGAGCGTGGCGGTGGCAAAGCCATTATTGGTCGGGATTATTTCTCTCAATTCCCTGTTTTGCAAGAGCGTCCTTGCTCTGCTATTGGCAGGATACAGCATGCCTTGCTGATAATAGCCCAGCACCACATCGAGCTGGTCATCGCCATTGAAATCATCAGCAAACAATTCGAGTGGCTCAGCATTGCTCCCTGCAAATTTGAAGTTAAGCCCCATATTACCCGCGACAAAATCCATGTCGCCATCATCATCCAAATCGGCAGAAGCAATGGTTTGCCACCATCCTGCGCTGTGCTCCAAGCCATTGCTCCGGTTTGGCACTTTTACGAGCCGCCCATTGATATTTTCGAATATGGTAATGGGCATCCATTCGCCAACAACAATCAGATCGGCATCTCCGTCATGGTCGTGGTCGGACCAGACCGCCCCAGTTACCATGCCAAGCGCGTCAAACCCCGGAGCTAATTCGCGACTGGCCTTATGCAGCTTTCCCTGATCATTGAGCAACAAATAGCTGTCGGGTGACAGGGGATACTGCCCCGGCAATTGTCTGCCCCCAATAAAAATATCTATGTCGCCATCGGCATCGTAATCGAATGGTGCCACTACTTTGCCGCTACAATTGACTGAATCAAGCAGGTTATTTGACCTCGTGAATTTTCCCTGGCCATCGTTGAGGTACAATCTGTGCAGCAAGCCTCCGTTTTCGAGCGTATGTTCGTTGCCACCACTGGCCACATACAAGTCTTGGTCGCCATCTCCATCCACATCGAAAAATGCTGCCCCGGTATCTTCAAACATTCTGTCCATTACAAATGCACTGTCTGCTGCGGAGCTTAGCTTTGATCCGGGATTTTGGAAAAAAAGTTGTCCCGAACGCCGAAATGCCCCTCCGAGATAAATATCGTCTAGCCCATCGCCATTCACATCTGAGATGGCAAGCGCCGGCCCCAGGGTCGACATTTTGTATGGCAGCATCGGCTCTCGCAGAAAGTCCTCCAATTCGTTTTCGCTATGGCGGATGACCGGATCGATGTCGGATGTGATGGTATGGAAATAACGTGTATCCTCTTTTACTTCCAACTGCGGCTCCAGAGCATTCTGGTAATCAAGCAGGTAGATTTGATCTGCCGGAAAATTGTGCCTGGTTGATGTTCTGCCATCCGGCCAGGTGACCACCATTTTTTGTATTACAGAATCTGCACCCATACCAAAATGCATGACAGGCTCCATGCTCGACCTGTATCCGCGCGAAAGAAAATGCTGCTGATATTGCATGATTTCGCCATGGAAAATTGCCACCTTGGTACCCAAACCCATTGGGTTGTGTTCTGAACCCACAAATCTAAACCTTATGAAATGCTGGTCGTGGAGCTGGTTTTCATATATAAATGCCTCCTGATCGATATTGTTGACCACCAGGTCGAGGTCGCCATCGTTGTCCAAATCACCGTAGGCCACGCCATTAGACCAAGAAGGCTGTTCCATGCCCCATGCGTGCATCACCTGCTCAAAGGTGAGGTCGCCCTTGTTCGAACATATAATTGACCACAGGCTCCGAAGGCATCGCTTTCAAGAGCATGTTCCACTGCGCGTCGCTGAAGATATTTTTGCCTCCGCTCATTTGCAAATATTGACGATACATATCGCCCCAATCCATATTCCTGATGTCTTTTCTGATGCCATTGGTCACATACAGGTCTTTCCATCCATCGTTGTCGAAGTCGGCAAACAATGGCGCCCAGCTCCAGTCAGTCCTGGATATTCCGGCCATGGTGCCCACTTCACCAAAGTTGTCTTTTCCATAGTTGAGATGCAGCATGTTGAACATGTACTGATAATGGAGGCCATTTGACAGGTGATTTTGAAATTTATTGGCATTCATCCCTCCGAGATTGGCATAGAGTCTGCGGTTGCCTTCGGCGATCATATCAACCACTACAATATCAGTAAGGCCATCGTTGTTGTAGTCGGCCATATCATTGCCCATAGAATAATAGGATATGTGTGGCATGGATTTTTTTATGCTTTCCGTAAAGGTTTTGTTCTGGTTGTTGAGATAGAGATAGTCGTATTCAAAAAAATCGTTGCTCACGAAAATGTCATCCCATCCGTCGTTGTTGATATCGCCAACGGACACGCCGTGGGCAAATCCGATTACCGAACTATGCAAGCCGGCTTTTGCACTCACATCTACAAATTTGCCTTCTATTTGCTCATACAAGACGTCGCCAGCTTCATGGTGTGGGGTATGTCGCAAAGCTGTGGCATCGCCGCTTGTGATTTTTACCGGCCCCTGGTTTACAAGGTACATGTCGAGGTCGCCATCGCGGTCGTAGTCAAAAAATGCCGCATTGACTGCGAAGCCTTTATGGTTAAGGCCGAAGGCTCTGGCCTGCTCGGTAAAGCGGCCGGTCCCATCATTGATGTACAACAGATTGGCGCGATCATCAGGGGCTTCCATGCCTGATTTGCTGATATAAATGTCTAAAAAACCATCATTGTTGAGGTCAATCATGGTGGTGCCGGTGTACCATCCTCTGCCCATATGATCCAGCCCCGCCCTGGAGGTAATATCTTCAAAGACCATCTCCCCTTTGTTTTTGTAGAGCCGGGCAGGCACCTGGTTGCCGGTAAAAAAAATGTCAGCAAGTCCATCATTGTCGATATCGCCGATAGAGACCCCTCCACCGCTGTAGAAGTCCTGATATTCGATCACATTCATTTCGTGCGTTTCTTCCAGATGGTTGGCAAAGGTGATGCCGGTGCTTTTTGAACTTAATAAACGAAAGAGCGGAGATTGCTTTTCACTTGCAGGCTGGCATGAGCCCAATAGTGCTGCCACAAAAATTGCCGTGATCAAGTGCTTGCTCATAGTTCAGAAGTGTTCAAGCGCGAATTTACTTTAAAATAGTATAAACCGGCGGAACCGGAATATTTGATCGCCGGCAAAAGTGCGATATGTCCACGCGCATGGAAGGCTACTTTCAGTCAATTTTCCTGAATATTAGCTCATTTTCTGAGTAGCAGCGCCAGTTTATACCCCAATAGCGCAATGAGCAAAAGCCAAGGCAGGCCATGAAAGATGGTATCGAACCAATCTAGCGGCATCATGCCCACAGCACCCCCCATTATCCATTTCACTTTGCCCCAAATATGCGGCTCAGGAAAAAAAGGAGCCAACCCCAGGGTCAGGCTTCCTACTATTGACATCCGCAACCACGAATTGATTTTTTGCTCTCTATCCATTTATAAAGCATTCATTGATGGCGCAAGTTGGGGAGTTTGGTATTGGTGCAAGGTGATCTGGGTTACTAGACACCATGACCCGCAAAAATAATTAATATCTTAAATGCTGAATCTACACGCATTGCGCACATGGCATTTGCGTGCCCTTCTGTCGGGAAAAAGCCCGAAAGATGATTTACTTTGCGGTGGTATTTCAGTTACATGGGCTATTTACTTCCCTCACGAGTTTAAAATGAGCATTTTTAATGAAGGCTCAAGGAACATTCAGCCACAAAAAAAGCCCTGACCGGGCTTTTTTCTGAGACTTTATATCTTTTTAATTTGATTTGGTGCTATCTGTTTTGGCACCTGTTTCTTCTCCTTGATTGTATTCGTCGTTCAGACCGGCAATTATTTCTTTGGTGATGTCCAGGCTATCGTTGGCATAGAGCACCCCGCTACCCTTGGTGTAGGTCAGCACAATTTGCAGGTTTTTGTTTTTACCATAGTCAGCCAGGTAATCCGATACTTTATCGTACAAATCAGCATTCATTTTGGCCTCCTCGCCCATAAGCTGCTGACCCAGTTGCTCTTGGTACATCATCAGGTTTTGTTGCTTTTTGCGCAGGTCTTCTTCCACGGCCTTGGCCTGGCTTATGGTCATGTTGCCGGCGGTAGATTGGAAATTGCCAATTTCACGTTGCAAGCCTTCCGCCCTGTTTTGATATTCGCTGTTTAATTTGTCCCTTTTAGCCAGCAATTGCTTTTCGAGTTCTTTAAAATAGTCATAGTTTTTCAGCAGTGAGTCTGAATTGACATATGCAATCGACAAATTCGAAGGATTGACTGCTCCGGTGGACGAAGTGGCCATTTCAGAAGAAGATTTGCCGCTGAAATGCAAAACATAGAGCACGACAAGCGCCACGGCCAGGATGACATTAAATACAATTGATAAATTAGTTTTCACAATCTTAAGTTTTTTAAATTATTCGGCGGCAAAGATAAAGAAAGATTGTAAAGATAAAATGCAATTGCCTATTAGATTGGGCATTGCCGTAGTTTGATCACTCAGAAAGGCGAGGTAGCAGTCCTACCCCATAGTTTGTCTGTTTACCTAACCCTTGAAGGACGTAAATAACCGGACTGCGCCAGGCTGATGGGGGTCATTGTCTATTCCTTTGTCTTTTGTTTGCCTGGCTTGTATTCATACTTCACATCCACCTGGTCGGTAATACTTGTATGTGTGAAATACGCCCCATCGTCCTTTTCCTTTTCTTCTTCCTGTGCCACATAATCAGGCTCAAAGCCTGTTTGTGATTTTCTAAAAAAAAAGGCTAGTAATGCGCCTGCCAGGGCTCCGAGCAGGTGCGATTCCCAACTCACATCAAAATCTACCATCTCGGGAAAAATACCGTAAACCATCCCGCCATACAGGATAATGATGATGGCCGACACCATGGCCATTTGCCGGCTGCGCCGCACCATGCCCCCAAAAAACAAAAAGGCAGCCATGCCATATACTATGCCGCTGGCTCCTATGTGGTAGGCATTGCGGGCCAGCAACCAGGTCCAAAAACCGGTGACAAGATATATCCACCCAAATATTTCTAAGGCGATACGGTGATAAAAATAAAACAGCAGCACACCCAGTGAAAGTAAAGGCAAGGTATTGGAGAGCAGATGCAGGATGTCGCCGTGTATGAGCGGACCGGTGACGATGCCAATAGCACCACGCAGTGTCCTGGGCAAAATGCCCAATTTGGCCAGACTGGTGTCGGTGGCCAGCTCCAGTGCCTTTATCACCCAGAGCACCAGCGTGAATGAAGCGACAAGATATACCGCATGGCGGAATTTCAATTGCTCGTCGCGGTCATTGATAAACGGGGTCATTGGCTTATGCGCGTTGAAAATGATTTGACTTAAAATTACTTTTTTTAATATTACGCAAATTGAATTGGAAATTTTCTTTGCTAAAAAAGGACGTAAGTCCACAGTGAGCAAATGCAAAGCACTATTCGTTGAGCACTGCTATTTTGCCTCTAAGCGTTACCAGGTTTGCTTGCTTTGGCTTCGTGGCAGCGCAAGTTAAACTCAAACCACCCTTTGAATATATTATTCCGTCACGACGGGGTAGTGTGCGCACAGTTGCCTGATTTTCAGCCTGGCTGGGGAATCCAAGGGATCGTTTTCGTATCTGGAATGCGGCCTAATGAGGCTTCTTATCTTCAAGAAGCGCTTGCTTGCTAAAAGGGATGTCATTGGCATTAAAACCGGCTCATCGATTCAGTTTTTTTAGTATGTAGAAAGCCCGTTTTGGTGAAGCCGGGCTATGTTTATCCTTCCAATCATAAATGCCATCCTGTATATTATTTATAAAAGATTGCTACATTTAGGCGCATTAATTCACAAAAACATGACGCTTGAAAATCTGGAGAATGAGTTGACTAATATTTACCAGGAATTGTTGGAGGGAGAGGCTAAGGCAGATAAAATTGCCTCTTCCATGGATTCGAAATACAGGCTAAGCGCCAAAAACTTATACCGATATCTTATCTTGAGAAGTCGCGACATGCGAAAACTCCACGATAGCCTGTCTGATTTGGGCATCTCTTCGCTACGGACATCTGAAGGCTATGTGTATAAAAATGTCGCCAATGCATTGAAGATCGTGAAGTTGATGCAAGGGAAGGATTGGACAGACGATGAAAAAATAGAAAGCATAGGCTACATCAAAAGCAAGCGATTGTTGCACAGGCATTCCAATATTCTGTTCAACAGCAAAGACAGACAGCACAGTACGGAAATTATGGTAACCATGCCCGACGAGGCGGCCGGCGATCTTGAATTTCTGAAAAACCTGATCCTTAGCGGAATGGAGATAGCTCGCATCAACCTGAGCCATGGCAATGAAGAACAATGGCTCGACATGGTAAAAAGCCTGAATAAAGTGAGCAAAGCGCTACACATGCCCATAAAAATATATATGGATTTGTCCGGACCAAAAATTCGCGTTGCTGACATCAACATAGAGCGAAAAAAAGGCAAAAAGACCAAAACAGTCCATTCTGTAAAATTGCGCAAAGACGACAAACTGATCCTTACCAAGAGGGAAACCAATGGCAAGAGAGCCCGCTACGACAGCAAAGACAGGCTGGTGGAAATGGCCGAAGTCGCTGTGTCGCTTCCGCAAATCATAGATGATATTAAAATAGGCGAAAATATATTTTTTGACGATGGCATGATAGAGGCCAAAGTGATAGAAAAGACTTCAGAAGACGCCATCCTGGTCATTACCAAAGCCCATAAAAAAAAGCTCTCTGCTCAGAAAGGCATCAACTTGCCCGACACGCACCTAAGGCTGCCCTCGCTCACCGACCGCGATATTGAACTTTTGCCCTTTGTGCTAGAGCATGCAGACATCGTCGGCTATTCCTTTGTGCGCAATGCCGACGATGTGGAAAAGCTATATATCGAACTCGACAGATTGAAAGGAAATGACATCGGCATAGTGTTCAAAATAGAAAATCAGGAAGCATTCGAAAACCTTCCATTAATTTTGTTTGAAGCCATGAAAAAGACCAAAATCGGCGTGATGATAGCTCGTGGCGATCTGGCGGTTGAGATTGGCTATGAGCGCATCTCCGAAGTTCAAAACCAGATATTGTGGCTTTGTGAGGCTGCGCACATTCCGGTGATCTGGGCCACTCAGGTACTCGACAATCTGGCCAAAAACGGTGTGGCCACCCGCGCAGAGGTTTCCGATGCCTCTATCAGCGCCCAAGCCGAATGCGTTATGCTCAACAAAGGACCGTATATCGTAGAGGCAGTAAAAACGCTAAAAAGCATATTGACCAAAACCGAATCGCACACCACAAAAAAGAAAAATACCATGCGCGCGCTCCATGTGGCAAAAATGAACCTGCGAAAACTTTCGCGCCCCAAAAGCCTCTGAATGGCCAGGGACAAGCTTCATGCAACAAATAATGTGATAACTCAAAAATAAATATGCTCAAAGACCCCTTGAGTATTGTACAATCCCCTATCGGAATGCAATGCAGGATGTAGTAGATAGATTGGAAATTGTCCAATAATATTTGTTTCTAATCAGTGCTTCAAGAGCGAATTTTTTTAGCCGTATGTTTGAATATCCATTCAAAAAACGTCGCATGAACAAAGCAAAATCCTGTTGAATGACCCGGAAACATGGCAATTAAAGTTATCCAACAGGCCTTACGTCCGCAATAGCGAATTAATAATACACCCAGGGCGGTTTGCTCGACGGAAGTAAAATAGCATGTGAAAATTATTGTCTGATGTTGTTGAATGCATCGCCTGCGCCGGAATCCGCACCGATATACCATTAACATCAAATAAAATGTACCTTTGCGCCATGGCAGGTACTATAGCATCGCAGCAGCAAATATTAGAAAAACTGGGCATCGAACAGCTCAACCCCATGCAGGAAGAAGCCCTGAGCGTCATCAATTCTTCAGATGATGTCTTGCTGCTTTCTCCCACAGGCACAGGCAAGACGGTGGCCTTTCTTTTGCCCATCATTGGCCAGCTCAATCAGGAATGCAGCGAAGTGCAAGTAGTCATTGTGGTGCCCACCCGTGAGTTAGCCCTGCAAATAGAGCAGGTCATCTGGAAAATGGGTTCAGGTTTTAAGGCAAATGCCGTATATGGTGGGCGGGCAGGCGCCAAAGACAAGGCAGACCTCAGGCACCGCCCTGCACTGCTAATCGGCACCCCTGGTCGACTTGCAGATCATCTTCGAAGGGGAAGTTTTTCTGACAAGTTCATCAAAACTATAGTGCTCGATGAATTTGACAAATCGCTGGAGATAGGTTTTGAACAGGATATGATGGAAATTATGGAGCTTTTACCCAATATTTCCAAGCGGGTGCTGACCTCGGCCTCGCAGCAATCAAAAATTCCTGACTTTGTAGGGCTGCACAAGGCCGTCAGGATCAATTACCTCAAAGAAGGAGTCCCGCAGCTACAAATCAAACTGGTCTTTACTCCTACAAAAAACAAACTAGATACCCTCTTGCACACCCTGTCGCATCTTGGCGATGTGCCGGGCATCATTTTTTGCAATTTCAAAGATACCATTCAGGAAGTCAGCGATTTTCTCTACGACCAGGGCATCGGACATGGATATTTTCATGGGGGGATGGAACAAGCAGACCGCGAGCGGCGCTCATCAAATTTCGCAATGGCACCTATACCTTGCTCATAGCTACAGACCTGGCGGCCCGAGGTATTGATGTACCCGAAATTGCCTTCATCATCCACTACGAAATGCCACCAAAAGCCCATGAATTTATTCATAGAAATGGCCGTACAGCACGCATGCACAGCAAGGGCACAGCTTATATTTTATGGCACAAAAACGATCTCTTGCCCGATTTTGTACAAGATCCCGTAGTCGAAAATATAAAACCAGCCCCGAAACCCAAATCTTCCGGATGGGAAACGGTGTATATCCTAGGCGGAAAGAGGGATCAGATATCCAAAGGTGATATCGCCGGCCTGTTTATGAAACAGGGTCAATTGAGCAAAGAAGAACTCGGAACAATAGAAATAAAACAGGATTGTGCCTATGCCGCCGTGCAAGCCCACAAAGTTGAGAAACTGATTGCTCTGGTGAACAACAGTAAACTGAAAAAGAAAAAAATCCGCGTAAGCGTTTTATAGCACATTTAGTGCGTATTGGTTTCCCCCTGACTTTTGCCGGATTTGGGCTTGGTAAACTGCGTCTTAGCAAACCTCTTGCCTACTGCGTCAGGTTTGCTGCCCGGGTTTTTACCTGGTTCGGGTTTGTTAACCTTAGTCTTGAAATGCTTCGGGCGTTCATTGGAGGTTTTATTCCCCTGGCCTTCTTCTGCTTTGGGCTTCCTTTCTATCGGGCCTCTTTTATAAATAACCAGGCCATTCAAAAAATTGCGTAAAATCTGATCCTGTAGTGGCATGTATTTCGGATGATCATCGCTTCTAAAAAATGCGCCCAATTCGCTTTTTGAGATTTTGTAATCGACCAAAGCCAAAATTTTGATGATATCATCATCTCTCAATTGCAAGGCTACGCGGAGTTTTTTTATAATGTCATTGTTAGAAAGTGCCATATCATATAGTAATGTGATGCAATTTACATAAAAGAATGGCTGATGTGAGACAAAACAATTGAAATGAACTCCTATGTATCCATTCTTGAAAACGGTGATTTGCTGATTTGATCTCAGTAGTGAAGGTAACCTCAAAAATATATTTCGTTGGCCAGTCTGAAGGTGTTGGCATGCGCTTCAACAATATCCGAAATACGAGCAGAATAGCCCCCGCCCATCACTACCGCCACAGGTATACTGTGCGCCTTGCATATCTCAAGTACAAAACGATCCCGGTTTTTGCAACCGGCAATGGACAGACCCAGCCTGCCAAGCTTGTCGGTGGCCAGCACATCTACCCCTGACTGATAAAAAATAAAATCAGGTTCGATTTGGTCGATAAGCCTCGGAAGGTGGCTTTGGAGTAAGTGCAAATAGTCGGCATCGCCTATGCCATCGGGCAGATCGATATCCAGGTCTGACGCTTCTTTTTTCAATGGATAATTTTTACCTCCATGAATACTGAAGGTAAAAACCCGGCTTTCGTTTCTAAATATATGTGCTGTGCCATTTCCCTGGTGTACGTCCAGATCAACCACAAGCACCTGGCGCGCCAGAGCGTTTTGCAAGAGATAGCACGCTGCTACTGCGATGTCGTTGAGCAGGCAAAAACCCTCGCCCCGGTCGCTAAAAGCATGATGAGTACCCCCTGCCACATTCATGGCTACCCCATATTCCCTGGCAAAAAGCGCACAATCGATTGTACCCTGCAAGATCACCAGTTCTCGCTCAACCAATGCCTGTGAATACGGAAAACCCATTTTCCTGATTTCATCTCCAGACAGTTTGCCGTCCTTCAGTTTTTGCCAATAGGCACTTTCGTGAATTTGCAACAAATTTTCTTCTGCGATGGCCTGTGGCGAAAAAATATTGGCTTGCGAAATGGTTCCTTCATATAGAAGCTGCTCTGGCACCAGATCGTATTTGATCATGGGAAATCTATGCCCTTCAGGCAAATCTATGGTGTAGTGTTCATTCCAGGCTACTTTGAGCATAGGCGATAAACGTCATTTTTAGTCTTGATGTTCACCCGAGCGCTATAAGATTCTATACATCGCCTTCATCCTTATTTCCATCGCCGAGCCGGGATCTGCAGATCGCTGACGACCGATTCTTCGATGCGATGACTCAACTTACCGGCTGTGGGATATTCATCGGCGCATATGAAAAAGCCCCGTAGTACGAGGCTTTTAATTTATACGATCAGGTTTCTAATTATTTGTAGTCCTGCAGGTAAGCAACCACCTGATTGAAAACATTGTCTGCCGTATAGCCAAATTTTTCATCGAGTACTTTGTAAGGAGCCGAATAGCCAAAATGCTCCAGGCCAAACACCTTACCTTTGCCACCTACCAGGCCTCTCAGCGTCACCGGTAAACCTGCGGTAAGGCCAAAAGCCGGTTTGTCGGTCGGAATCACCTCTTGCTGATATTTGGCATCCTGAGTCCTGAACAAGCCTTCCGACGGTGCCGATACGATCTGTATTTTCAGACCTTTTTCGCTCTCCAGCTTAGCTGCGCCTTCAAACAAGGTGGACACCTCAGAACCATTGGCTACTAAAATCACATCTGGGCTGCCAGATGCTTTTTTGGCAATGTAGGCACCTTTGCCGGCGCTGAGGGCATCTTCGTAGCGAGAAGCGCCAACGGTGGGCACGTCTTCTATGTTTTGCCTCGACAACAGCAAGGCCGTTGGACTATCCGTGTTTTCCAGAGCCAGTTTCCAACAAACTGTAGTTTCAACAGCATCAGCAGGCCTCAGCACCAACATGCTGTTTTTGTCATCATGGTTTTTCAACTGCTCCAGCAAGCGGATTTGAGCTTCCTGCTCTATAGGTTGGTGGGTCGGCCCATCCTCTCCTACCCTGAATGCATCATGTGTCCAGACATATTTCACTGGCAATTTCATTAGAGCAGCCAATCTTGCGGCAGGTTTCATGTAGTCAGAAAACACGAAAAATGTAGCGCAAACCGGAATAACTCCACCATGCAGGGCCATACCGTTGGCTATGGCAGCCATGGTCAGTTCCGATACTCCTGCCTGCAGGAATGCTCCGGAAAAATCTCCCTTTTTGAACTGGGTGGTTTTCTTGAGGAAACCATCGGTTTTGTCGCTGTTCGACAAGTCGGCAGAGGCCACAATCATGTTTTCTACATGCTCGGCAAAATATGCCAGAACCGTGGCAGAAGCTGCCCTGGTGGCGATATTCGCTTTCTGAGCGATTTCTTTATAGTCGATGGCAGGTACGGCTCCGCTCAAAAACTTTTGCAGCTTTTTGGCCAACTCCGGATTGTTCTTTTCCCATGCAGCTTGTTCTTGTCTGCTGGCATCTGCCTGCTTCTTTTTAGCCTTTTTTATTTCTTCCCAATAGGCGGCCACATCGTCAAAAATCACGAAAGGACTGGCAGGGTTGCCGCCCAGGTTTTCTATAGATTTATCGAAACATGCGCCCGCTTCGCCCAGCGGCATACCATGTGTCGAACACTGTCGTTCAAAATTTTCTCCGGTTTTGGTCAGGGCGCCCTTGCCCATAATGGTTTTACCAATGATCAAAAATGGCTTTTCCGTTTGAGCATTGGCTTGTTTGAGTGCCTGGCGAATCTGGCCTATGTCATTACCATCTATGGTGACCACTTCCCAACCCCATGCTTTATATTTGGCTTCGGTATCTTCTGTGGTAACGGCATCGGTATCGGTAGAAAGCTGGATGTCGTTGGAATCGTAAAACATAATCAGGTTGCCCAGGCCCAGGTACCCGGCGATTCTGCCAGCTCCCTGCGATATTTCTTCCTGAACGCCGCCATCAGAAATGAAAGTGTAAATCTTGTGCGACATCCAGTCTCCAAAACGCTCAACTAAAAAACGCTCAGCAATAGCCGCGCCTACAGCCATGGTGTGACCCTGACCCAATGGACCGGATGTGTTTTCCACTCCTTTGGCAACATCGAGTTCGGGATGGCCGGGAGTGGGGCTGCCCCATTGCCTGAAATTGGTGAGGTCGTCGAGTGAGAAGGTGCCCACCAGGGTAAGAATAGAATACAACATCGGAGACATGTGACCCGGATCCAGAAAAAACCTGTCTCTATTGGCCCAGGTCATGTCGGCAGGATCAAAATTTAAAAATTCCGCAAAAAGTGTATGGACAAAATCCGCTCCGCCCATAGCTCCACCCGGATGTCCGGATTTTGCTTTTTCGACCATAGCAGCAGACAAAATCCTCATGTTATCTGCGGCTTTATTCATAATAATATCACTCATAAGTACCAATTGTAAGTTCTTGAAAAAACGGTGCAAATATACAATGGAGCTGCCGTAAATCCGGTCTAAAACTGAATTTTTATCCTTTTAAAAAATGCGTGCTTTTTAAGATCAAAAAGGCAAGAAAAAACCGGCGATAAAGTGGAAATTGCACCCCATATGTCATTGACATAGCAAAAATAGTATTCCAAAAACAGCGTTGGTACGAACATGAAAAAGTCAGGAGTATTCATCACATTGTCAATTATCATTTGTCTGCATAGCCTGGCTCAGGAGATTCAGTGGGCATCGGACGTTTCTTTCCAGTTCAATCATTTCTCCGATACCGAATACAATGCTTCAAATGCCTTGGGGGCACCTGATGCCATCCCATACGGACAACTAAGCCAAAAAGCTTTTAGACTCAATGCAGAAAGCGGGTATGGCACCATGACCCTGACCTATGACCGGGCTCAACAGGTCAGCCAGGTGCTCATCGTCGAAAATTATCTACCGGGCAGAGTAAGCAAGGTGATTCTTTACGATACGGATGAAAACGCCCACATCATTTACGAATCGAAGGGGAAACCGAGTACCAAAACCTACGATGTCTTGTCGATAAAAGTGGACAAAACACGGTATATGGTTCAAAAAGTGGCGGTTCATCTTAATACCTACGTACACAAAGGGTGGGCGCAAATAGATGCTGTTGGCATTAGCGAAACCACCTTCGAAGGAGAGGTGATCCCCGGAGCTTCCGCCCCGGCAGCGAGCAACGTAGCGGAAGCAGAAGAAGAAATCGTCTTTTTGGCCACCAAGGAGCGTCTTAGCGATAATATAAATACGAAATACCTGGAATCGAAACCTGTGATATCGCCCGATGGAACCATCCTGTATTTTGCAAGGAAAAATGCGCCAGAGAATTTGGGTGGCAAACGCGACGACCAGGACATTTATATATCGGATTTGGTGGGCAAAGAATGGACTTATGCCCACAACATAGGGAAACCTCTCAATGACAAACAGGCCAATGGAATTTGCTCCGTAAGCCCCGATGGCAACAGCATTATGGTGATCAATGCCTACCATGACGACGGCACCATAGAAGACGGTGTGTCGGTATCGAGAAAAACAGCTTCAGGC
Source organism: Cyclobacteriaceae bacterium (assembly GCA_012033595.1). Classification (GTDB taxonomy): domain Bacteria; phylum Bacteroidota; class Bacteroidia; order Cytophagales; family Cyclobacteriaceae; genus JAAUQL01. The sequence continues at coordinate 15,157 of JAAUQL010000017.1, forward strand.
TGGAGTTTCCCCAAAAAGCAAGATATTGAAGACTATCACAATCTGAGTGAATATCAGGATTACTTTCAAAGCAACTCGGGCAAGGTGTTGATCTCTGCGGTGCAGCGTAATGATTCCAAAGGCGATCAGGACTTGTATGCCAGCTTCAGGACTGGCGATGACTCGTGGTCGAAGCCGGTAAATCTTGGCAGCACCATCAACACCCGCAAAGTGGAGTTTGCGCCTTTTCTGGCATCGGACAATAAAACATTGTATTTCGCCAGCAATGGCCATCGTGGATTTGGTGAGAGCGACATCTTTTACAGTCGCAGACTCGATGATACCTGGACAAATTGGAGCACACCCACCAACCTGGGTAAGGCCATCAATTCCATCAGTTGGGACGGATACTATACGATTTCGGCCAAAGGCGATTTTGCCTATTTTATCTCCACTGCCGGGGCCTTAAACAAGGTAGATTTCAACCCCACTGATGAAGATATATACCGCATATCGCTATCGAAAGAGGCCAAACCCGACCCTGTGGTATTGATCAAGGGAAAAGTAATAAACTCCAAAACCAAGAAGCCCGTCGAAGCCGATATTTTTTATGAAAGTTATCCGCTAAAAGACGAAGAAGGGCTGGCGATTTCTGACCCCACCAATGGCAACTATAAAATAGTGCTGCCGGCTGGTAAGAAATATGGTTTCCGCGCCGAAGCCAAAGGTTTTATAGCCGTAAGCCAAAACGAAGACTTCACCATGGTGAGCGACTACAAAGAAATAACACGCGACCTGATCCTGACCCCACTGGCGGTGGGCGAAACTGTGCAACTCAACAACATTTTCTTTGAGCAGAGCAAAGCAGAAATGCTTCCTGAATCAAAACCTGAACTGGACAGGTTGCTAATGCTGCTTTCTGACAACCCATCGCTCGAAATCGAACTTGGCGGCCATACCGACAATCAGGGAAGTTCGACGGCCAACCTAAGGCTTTCTGAAGATCGCGCCATGGCCATCATGACTTACCTCATCGAACAGGGAATAGACAAAAAACGCCTGGAATCTAAGGGATACGGAGGCACCAAGCCAATCGCCAGCAATGCCAGTGCAGATTCGAGGCAAATGAACAGACGCGTAGAAATCAAAATCCTGAAGTTTTAGCATAAATGGCAGGCCAACTATACGTCCTGTAGGTGCACTAAAAAAAGCGAAATGGCACTGACAAGAGCAGAATTGTGCAATTGTCACTGTTATTGAACTACCACAGTACAAATAATAGTAATCCACTTTGACAATCTGGAAAAAGATGGCTTAATTTGAATAGATATGAATTTTTGTTCATGTTAAACCACGATTTGGAGGATTTTTCACAACGCCTGATACTTGGCGATCAGCATCATATTACATCAACAGGCATTTATAAGCGGGCAATGCTTACCGGATATTTATGCATCATGGTGGTGGGCATTTGTCTTTTTTATGCCCTGTACGATGCCTACCACGGCTTTTACCATGATTATCTGCTATATTTTACCCTCTTCAATTTTGCGATCATCGCTTTCTTGCTCAACAAAAGTGGCCGGTTTGAGTTTGCCAAAATATTATTGCTCACAGCCACGTTGCTGGTTATTTTTCTTTTTAGCGCAACAGAACCGGTAGGCAACAGCATCTATCTCAATTTTTTCCCCTTGTCGGTTGCTGCCTTCGCCCTTTTCGATTACAAGGCATTGTACAAAGGCGTGATCTTTACAATGATATCCTTTTCACTTTTTTTGCTATTGTACTTTTATGAAATACCCCTTTTGCCCAGGCAAGCTATAGCAGCGGGTACAGAGGCTTCTGATTTCCTCATTCATTTTATCATTTCGCTCTCAGCCACGGTGCTCATCATCATTTTCCTGATCAAGCTCAATCGCACCATAGAAGCAAATTTGCTGAGCAAGGATAAAAACCTGCAAATAACCGCCGAAGAACTGAAAGCCAGCCAACAGAGATTTGAAATGGCCATTAGTGGCTCCAATTCGGGTATATACGACTGGGATATCGTTCGAAATGCGATATACCATGCCCCAAGATGGAAAAAACTACTCGGCTATGAAGAGGACGAACTCGAAGACTTCGACATTAATGTCTTCTATGAATTGGTCCATCCCGAAGATGTGGAACGCGCCAAATCAATGCTACAAAACCACCTGATAAACGGCACCAAATATACCATCGAACTAAAACTTCGGACTAAGTCTGGGGAGTATCAGTGGTTTAACGACTCAGGGCAGGCCGTATGGAACGACCAGGGCGCACCAATAAGGATGGTGGGGTCTATTGTGAAAATCCACGAACGAAAAATGGCGGAGGAGCGCATAAAAAAGCAAAACCGCATGCTGGAAAAGACCAACCTGGAGCTCGACAATTTTGTCTATAGCGCTTCTCACGATATACGTTCGCCGCTTACCTCAGTGTTGGGTCTCATCAATATTGCTTCCAAATCGGGTGACAAAAAAGAAATTGACCACTGTCTGGAGTTGATGAAATCCAGGATCAACCGGCTGGATGATTTCATTGAAGATATCCTGGATTTTTCCAGAAACTTACGGCTCGACAAAAAATACCGGGAAATAAACTTGTATTATTTTGTTGATGACATCATTAAAAACCATGACTTTGGTGACACCTTCCGCAAACTTCGCATCAAAATGTCGATACCGGCAGATTTTGAAGTGATTTCTGATCCATTAAGACTCAAAATTATCCTAAAGAACCTCTTTTCCAATTCCAGCCGCTTTTCCAATGCGCGCAATGAGACTGCCTGGATGAGTGTAACAGCCCTGAGAACTGAGCGTAGTTTTCAGCTGATCGTCAAAGACAACGGAGAGGGCATCAGGGACGAGCTGCAAGACCGGATTTTTGAGATGTTTTACAGGGCATCCGAAAATTCAAAAGGGTCAGGACTCGGACTATATATTGTAAATGAAATGGTGAACAAGTTAAATGGCAACATAAAGGTGATTTCCACCTACGGTGTTGGATCACAGTTTATTATCGAATTGCCCGATCATCGTTTTGCTAAAAAACCGATGATCTGCTCATTGATAAAAACCCCGTGGCATAGTCGGTAGTGCAGTTTCATATTCAAGCTTTGTCGTTCTTATATCATATCTTTTTGCTCAGGAAAAAGATTAAACCCGAAGGATCTGCCCGGTCAAAACGCGGAAGTAAACTTACTGACCACATTTGCCGATGGCTTTTCGAAGATATGGGCGATTCGAAACATTTTGTCGCGAAGGTCAAAGGCAATGCCCTCATCGAAATAAAAAGAAGTGTTTAAGATAAAATCTTCATACTCGGCCTGAAAATCCGGATTTCCATATAAACTGACTATCTGCTGGTTTTGCGCCCAAAAATCTAAGCCCCTGGAAGTTCTGCTGTCTTTGGCAATATTGAAATAATACTCCGGGAAGCTGGACACCTTTATTTGGCATATTTTGTTGTCTTTAAAATAAACATAAGAAACAGGCAAGGTAAGTAAATGCTCGTATTTGATAAAGTATTCAAAGCCAAGTACACACTCCAGCGCCTTATCGGGGTCTTCGCTGAAAAGCTCTTCTGCCAAATATTCGTCATACGTTTTTAAATCTCCACCAAACCCCAAAATACTGACCACCTCTTCAAAGGATTGTCCAAGACGCAAAGCCCCTACCGCCTTTCCTTCTTCGATGGTTACATGTTGGCCCTGAAGCATAGCAGGCACTAATAGCATTGGAATGAGTAAATGAATGTAGCGCATAGATGTGGTGTGTTATTTTGTAATTGTATGATCAATTTGGTGATATATGCCATAAATACCAAATGATGCTAAACAAGCACAAAGATCAGATAATATTCTGCACAATGGTAAACATGTAGCGCCATTTTTTTGCTGTGATTTCAGCCAAGCAACCCTCAACGCTCCAAGTATTGGTGCAGCCCATAGATGACCACTGGCATTTTTGAGTACTTGATCAAAACAAAATGCGAATAATTCGTGCGCCGGCGCCGTGCATTATGAAAATAAAAATTGGATATTTTCCAGCAGCATCAAGCACATAAGGGCTTGAAATTAAATGGCATTGGAAAAAAATATTCTTAAAATTTGTTACTCACACCAAGCTATATAGCACCAATAAAAATTATATTGCAAAATATATTTAACCATTTTGGCTTTGCCTGGTTAAATTACCTTGTTGCAGCGCCTAAGTGAGTTTGAATGAATAAAGTTCTACTGTTAATTTCGCTAAGTTTCCTAATCATCTGCCCTCTTGTAGCTCAGGATGCTCAAAGCACCATTACCGGCATGGTGACCGGAATCAATGGAGACCCCATTCCAGGCGTCAACATTTTCATTCAAAATACTACTATAGGTACTATTTCTGAATTTGACGGTTCGTACGAAATCAACGTTCCTGCCGAGGCACAATTTATTGTGTTTAGCTACATCGGCTATCTGACCACTGAGGAGCCTATCGACAATCGCAGCATCATAAACGTGGTTTTGCTCGAAGATACCAAACAGCTCGAAGAAATAGTGGTGACGGGATACACCTCACAAAAGAAGGCCGACGTAATTGGCTCCATCTCTTCCATCAACCCCGAATCGGTGAAAGATATGCCGATTATCGGAATCGACCAGGCCCTGCAAGGACAAGTAAGTGGTGTTTCTGTAACCCAGTCATCGGGCACACCGGGTGGAGGAATTATGGTGAGGGTTCGCGGCAATTCATCCATAAGCAGTGCCAATCAACCAATGTATATTATTGACGGCATACCGGTTCGCGACGGAAGATTGTCCACCAGAAACTTTGGTGGTCAAAATGACAATGCCTTGTCGACCATCAACCCAAATGACATCGAATCGATTGAGATATTGAAAGACGCATCGGCCAAAGCCATTTACGGATCGAGAGCGGCTAACGGTGTAGTACTAATTACGACCAAGCGTGGCAAAAAAGGCGCTCCTACCTCTTTCGACATAGATGTACAACGGGGCATCATCAATCCGACCAATACCATAGAGGTACTCAATGCCACTGAACTGCTGGCATTGCAGCGTGAAGCCCTGGCCAATGCTGACGAAAATCCGGACGATGCCGGCCTGCCCGGTGTCACCGACGCAGTAAACACCGACTGGCAAGATGCCGTGATGCGACAGGCCATAGTCGAACAATACCAGATATCGACCAGAGGAGGATCGGAAAAAACGCAATTCTACATGAGCGCCAGCTACAGGGCAGAAGAAGGTGTAATGCTCAATAATGACTTTAAGAGGGCTACCTTTACCACTAACCTCGACCATCAGGCCAACGAAAGGCTGTCACTGGGTCTCAATCTTAATTTTGCCCGGACAAAAAACAACCGGGTAAAAGGTGACAACTTCCTGGATGGGGTGTACAATGCAGCCATTACCAGCCTGCCCTATTATACCCCGTATGACGAAGACGGCAAACTAATCGCACCAGGCGATGCCGGATACGCCGAAATCCCCAACTTCAACCCCGTAGGCCAGGCCATAGAACCTCGGTTCGATACCTATGCCACCAAAGTGCTGGGCGGCTTGTTTGCCAAATATGAGATATTGCCCAATCTGATGCTGATCTCTAAAGTAAATGTGGACTACCTCACCACCATCGAAGATCAGTTCGAACCCACCACCACGGCTATCGGCGGATGGCTGGAAAGTGTAGGAAGTCAAGGTTATGGCATATATAGCACATCGGAAGCTTCTACCCTGCTCAACAACAATGTGCTCACCTACAATACCTCGATAGGAGCAATCCACGAGATCAGCGCTTTGGCAGGAACAGAATTTATCAGCAGGACTTTTCGAAGTGGCTCTACCACAGGCATATTATTTCCCAGCAACGAATTCACTTATTTATCTTCTGCGGGCTTAATATTGGATGGATCCTCTTTTCTGGTCAACAGCGGCTTGATCTCTTTCTTTGGAGAAGCAAATTACAAATATAAAAGCAAGTATCTGGCTAAAGTCAGCGCACGATACGACGGCTCATCCCGATTTGGTGAAGACCGAAAATATGGCTTTTTCCCAGCCTTTTCAGTAGGTTGGAGGATGACCGAAGAAGAATTTCTCAAAGACTATTCATGGCTTGATGATCTGAAGTTGAGGGTCAGTTATGGCCTTACGGGCAATGAGCGCATTGGCGATTTTCAGTACCTGGCCACTTGGAATGCCACCATCGCATACAATGGTGTACCGGGCACTGCCCCCGCTACCCTGGGAAACCCCAATCTGGGATGGGAGCAAAACACCGAATTTAATGTGGGCTCTGATCTCGCGTTGTTTGCGGGCCGGTTCCAATTCACCTTCGACTATTATTACAATGTCACCAACAACCTGCTCTTAAACGAAGCTTTACCCTATACCACTGGTTTTTCTTCGATTCTTGGCAATCTTGGCGAAATTACCAATGAAGGCATAGAATTGACCATTACCGCGGTAAATGTTGATAAAGCTTTGAGATGGACCAGTCAGTTCAATATCTCGGGCAATAAAAATATCGTGCAAAAACTAGCCACCGACGAGCCGCAGTTTCCGGGCTACCAAACCTTTACCAATAGCACCCACATTATAGCTCCGGGCAAACCATTGGGTACCTTCTGGGGATTGAAATACCTTGGAGTGGATCCAGGTACTGGCGATGCGATATATTATGACAAAAATAACGACGGACAATTAACGGCCAGTGATGGCACCTTTATCGGCGATGCTCAACCCGACTTTTTTGGAGGTTTTACCAACACATTACGATATAAAGGCTTCGACTTTACCGCCTTTTTGCAGTTTAGCTATGGCAACGAAATGATCAACTTCGGCAACACCACCCTGCTCAATTCTGGTGAGGAAATCAAAAATAATCAGTCTGTAAAAGCGTTGAAGCGATGGAAGAAAGAAGGGGATATCACTTCCGTTCCAAAATATGAATTTGGCAATACTGAAAACAACCGATTTAGCTCTCGGTTTGTTGAAGATGCCTCATTTCTCAGGCTAAAAAACATATCGTTGGGCTATACGCTTGGCGAGGTAATGTTGGCCAAATTGAGGCTAAACGGCCTGCGCATTTATGCATCGGGAACCAACCTATGGACACTGACCAACTATAGTGGTGCAGACCCCGAAGTAAACAGCATTGACGGTTCGAGCACCGCTCAGGGACTCGATCTATATACGTTTCCTCAGGTGAAGACAATTTTGATAGGTTTAAACATCAGTTTTTGATGAATTATAAAATATACATAGCGGTTTTTATTGCCCTTGGCGGGCTGTTTTCATGCGGTGACCTGCTGACACCGAAACCGGTGGATCGGATTTTAGATGACCAGGTACTCACCGATGCCAATTCTGCCCGGGTGGTACTCACATCTGTGTATCGCAACCTGGCCAACCTGGGTGCGCCAAAGATCATCGCCGGAGACCTCACCGCAGACAACCTCATTCACAATGGCACCTTTACCCAGTTTAGGGAAATCAGCAATAAAGACATTTCGGCCTCTAACGGCTCTGCCAGCTCGATGTGGGAGGTAATTTACAGCCTCACCTATGTGGTGAATTTTTTATATGAAGGGCTTCCGAATATCGACATTTCACAAAATGACTATGATGAGATCACGGCTGCGGCAAGTTTTTTACGGGCTTATGCCTATTTTGTAGGTGCCTATACCTATGGTGGGTTGCCAATCGTGAAGTCTACTCAGGTAGATGAAAACCGGTCTGTTGCCAGAGCCTCATTTGAGGAAACACTCGACTTTGTGGAATCTGAGCTGCTATATGCCCTCAATAAACTGCCTGCCGAATCTTTCAATAGCGGCGAGGCTACCAACGGGGCAGTGAAAGCACTTTTAGCGCGCTATTATTTGTATAGGCAAAACTGGTCTGAAGCAGAAAAATATGCTACAGAAATAATCGAAGGCCAGGGAACCAAAACCTACACCCTGGAACCCATCTTTGCCGATGCTATTGACGATTTTAGCACAGAGTCGATCTTGGAAATTGTATATAGTGCCAATGACAACCCCGGAACTTCCACCGACTTTAGTATCAACAATTTATTCGAAAGCCGACGGGAGATAATTCCCTCAAGTGAAATGGTGCTTTCATTGCAAATGATGGAGGCAGCAGGAATGTAATGCTGGAGAATGATCCGAGAAATGTTCGTGGAGCTGATAATGGCTACACGATAGTTCGATATGGCCCTTTCGACAATATTCAACTATTCCGTCTTGCCGAAATGTACCTGATCAGGGCCGAGGCGCGGGCACAACAAGACAAGATTTCGGGCAATCAAAGCGCACAGTCTGACATTAATTTGCTTCGGGAAAGAGCCGGTGTTCCGCTCATTCAGGGAACATCCAAAAATCAGATGCTACTGGCTATAGAAAACGAGCGCCGCATGGAGCTTTGTTTCGAAGGCCATCGCTGGTACGACCTGGTACGTACTGGCCGCGACCAGGTGGTAATGGACGAATTCACCAATAACTGGACCAGCAAAGACCAGCTTTGGCCTGTGCCGCTCAGGGAAATACGAAATAACCCTGAATTGAAAAATGCCCAAAATCCTGGATATTAACCCAATGAATTAATGAAAGGAAAACCATACATATCGCTTATCATCTTGCTTTTTACCGTGTTGCTCTCGTGCGAAAAGCCTGAGGAAATCATATTTGAAGGTCCGTACCATGCCAGGTTTACGCAGACATCCAGTGAAATACTGGAAAACTACAAAGACCCTTTCAATATCAATTTCAATGAACCAATTTCCATAGAATTGCACCTGGCAGCCCCTTCACAAAACAATACCACCATCATTGAATACAAGGTTGGCGGCACTGCTGTAGAAAACCAGGATTACATTTTAGAAGATGGCGACAAAAAACGTGTGTTGATCCCGGTTGGAGAACACATTGGCAACATCAGGTATTTACCCATCAACAATCGCGAGCAAACAGGAGACAAAACGCTTAAATTCACCATTACTTCGGTGAATAACGGATTGGATGCCGGATTTGGAGAAACAGGAGTGAATGGGCGCTTCCATACCGTCACCATCAAAGACGATGATTGTCTGGTTGATCTCAGGAAATTTGAAGGGATCTGGGAGTTTAACCAAAACAACGGCGAGTTTATTTATGATGTGGAAATACAGGTGGATTGGGCATCGAACAACACGATTTACATGCTAGGCTATACCGGACTCGATTCGGGGGTGTATGCCTTTGCCAATTTGGATCTTTGCCGGGGCGAGTTTGTAATCCCCGAACAAGGTCTTGCCGGCAACTTTGAACAATTGGGTGGTACCCGAACCGATGGCAAAGGTACATTCGACTCAGAAGTAGAATTTATGAATTTTTCATATTCTTATGATTTTGCGGGTCCGTCTATCCGGGAGGTGATTGCACGTAAGAAAATCGAATAATATTATGGAGAGATTGAGATTACGATATGTTTTGGTGCTGATGGTGGTGATAATGTCTGCTTGTAAGGAAGATCATGAGATACAGCCGGCTTCTTACTCGAAAATGTTGACTGGCGAAGAAAGCAAAACCTGGGAGCAGGTTTCATTCACCTATATTTTCAATGACACAGAAGTAGGCGAAATGAATGCCAACCCAATATATGGCATTCCCAGTTGTGCCCTGGACGACCAATACAAATTTTATAGAAAAGGCAAACTGTTAGAAGCTTTCGATAGCGGTGAGCAGTGCGATCCTGATGCTGACGATTTACTGTTTAAAACAAGTTGGGATATCATCAATGCCAATGCAAAATTATATTTGGGAGGAAATGATTATGTGCTCAGTAAATTGACGGACGATTCTTTGGTCTTTGGTTTTAGGGATACCCTGGTGGCTCCCGTCGGCAACAATACCTTCTGGGAATATCCCGGTATAGCGCAGTGGGTTTATAAATCAATAAAATGAGTATGAGGAGTAGCGCAAGTCAACATCTGAAAACAATAGGCTCGTTGGTGCTTATGCTGCTTTTGGCAGCTACGGCTCGGGCACAAAATTGGCAAACTGCCACCAATACCACATACCTCAATTCGCTATCGGCAGAACTTGACAGAGCCTTTCAGGAATATAAACAATCGGCACAAATCTATGCCCTTGAACGCAATATCCCCATCAGGCAGGTTTTTGATAATGGTACCACGATTTCGCTAATCAGGATAATGCCGTCTGGTTTGGCAGAGTATTACAAATCGGACAATCAACAAGCTGCTCAAAATGTGGGTACAGTACGGCTGAGACCCCGGGCCAATTTGGGACTAAACCTTACCGGAAAAAATTTCCTGATTGGCGTGTGGGATAGTGGATCCATCAACTCCGACCACCAGGAGCTTTCTGGTCGCATCGACATTAGAGACAACATCCCTTACGATGATCACGGCACGCACGTGGCTGGTACCATTGGCGCCACCGGCATCAATCCACAGGCAAAAGGCATGGCCTTCGAAGCCGATATGTTTGCCTACGAATTCAACAACGACAATTCGGAAATGGCCGCCGAAGCTGCCGAAGGACTTACCATTTCCAACCATTCGTATGGTTTGCGGACAGGCTGGGACGTGGCCAATGGCGGTACCGGCTGGCAGTGGTTTGGCGATCCCGGAGTAAGCAGTGTCGAAGACTACCGCTTTGGATATTATGACGCTTCCAATAGCAGGGTTTGGGACGATATCGCCTTCAATGCGCCTTATTATCTAATTATTAAATCAGCCGGAAACGACCGCACAGACGTGGGAGATGGCACCCGCCCGCCCGACGGTCCCTACGATTGCCTCGAACCCAAAAGCGTGGCCAAAAACATACTGACCATCGGTGCTGTAGACCATCTGGCCGGTGCCTACAACAACCCGAACGAAGTGGTAATGAGCGACTTCAGCAGTTGGGGGCCAACAGATGACGGGCGCATTAAACCCGACATATCGGCCATTGGGGTAGATGTATTCTCTACATTGGCCGAATCACCGACAGCCTATGGTACCCTCTCGGGCACATCGATGTCGGCACCCAACACCACTGGAAGTTTGGCCTTGCTACAGCAATACCACGAGCAGCTATATGCAGGACGCATCATGAAGTCTGCCACGCTAAAAGGGTTGGTGATTCACACGGCAAATGAAGCCGGCAAAAACCCGGGACCGGACTATGAGTTTGGTTGGGGATTGCTGGCTGTTGACAAAGCAGCCAGCCTGATGACCCGGGCCAATGGAATTGACTTTATAATCGAAGAACTGAAATTGGCCGAAAACGATTCCATAGTTTACAATGTGAATGCCGAAGCCGGAAAAACCCTGATCGCAACCATCTGCTGGACAGATGTGCCGGGTACCCCCGCACCTATCAGCCTTGACCCCGCCAGACTTATGCTCGTCAATGACCTGGACATGCGCATTTACGAACCAGATGGCAAGAGAAATTTTCCCTGGATATTGGATCCTGCAAGTCCTGAAAAGGCAGCAAGCAAAGGCGATAACTTCCGTGACAATGTAGAAAAAATAGAAATTGACCCCACAGTAAGCGGAACGTATCGAATCGTGATCAGGCATAAAAACACCTTGCGAAACAAAAGCCAGGAGGTATCGCTGATCGTGTCCAATGCCAGCCCCTCGATCAGCTTGGCCACCTACTATAGAATTGGAGGTGGAGGAGATTGGAACGACCCCTCCAAGTGGTCGCTTAATAGCGGTGGTGCCAGCGCCAATGCCGTTCCCGGCGCCAGCAATCCGGTTATTTTCGACAACAACTCCTTCTCGGCGGCCAACAATACCATCAGCCTGAATTCCGCCGCCAGTTGCTACAATATCAACTACTACACAAGTGACTCATGCAGCATCAATCTGTCGTCTTTCACGCTGAATGTGGATGGATCGCTGTATGACGAAAACGAAAAATTGAGTTTTGCCAATGGTAAAATCAGTTTCGTGGGCACCCTATCCAAAAACAATCAAATTATGCTTTCGCCAAAGGCATTCAACAATGTCGATCTGGAATTTGTCTCCCTCAATGGCTCCTGGCACATCAAGCAGGATTTTGATGTAAATAATTTGTTGATCCAAAACAGCTCGGTACTGGCAATAGATAAGACCATCAACGCCAGAGTAGTAGTGATAAATAACACACCGGCTAACATAGTTGACCTGAGTCAGAGTGAGATCACCGGAATAAATGCGCTAACCGTAGCGCCATTGTCGGAGGTGGAGTTGATGGCATCCAGCATCATATTAAATGGTTCCAATGGCATTTTTGAAAAGACCATTGCCTCCGAAGACATCACCTATCATAATATATCGGTGAGCAATGCCAACTTAAGCGTAATTGGCGACAATAGTTTCAACAGCATATCAGCAAATGGCGACCTGTCACTTTTTGACAACAACATTATCGACAGCCTGAGCCTGAGCCAGTCGGGCTCGTTGGTGCTAGGGGAAGGCACTACCCTGCTGGTTCGCAGGGCTTTCGCAGCCACCGGAGTGCCTGAGAATCGTATAGAGATCAGCTCGGTGGGGCCTGCTGAGGCAAGCATAGTTGGCAACGACGGAAACATCAGGTTCTGTTTCGATTACCTCGACATTACCAATGTGACTTCAGGTGGAGCCACTTCCTTTTTTGTTGGCGACAATAGCATACTCGACGCTGCCAGCACAGGTTGGTTGGCCCTGGATTGTAACGACGTATTGTTCCCTTCATTTGATGTATTGTACCCTTGTGCCATGGGTGAAGTGAAATTTGTAGATTCCAGCACCGGTTTTCCAAGCAAATGGCAGTGGAACTTCGGTAATCTGCAATTTCCATCGGAAAACACCTCTACCTTACAAAACCCATTTCATCAATTCCGGTTCGAAGGCGAATATGAAGTCACCTTGAATGTAAAAAATGCCCTTTTTGACCAGACCATCACCCGAACCATCGAGATCAAGGATATTGAAAGCGGGCTAAGTGTGCCCAGCATCAATATCAATGGCACCAGACTTACAGCCTCCATCATAGCCCCTGAATATCAGTGGTATTACAACAATGTAGCCATACCAGGCGCCAATACCAGGGTGTATGACATCGTTAATCCGGGCGTTTACTATGTCACCGTTTCTGATCAAAATTGCTTGTTCCGATCAGAACCTACCGTAGTCACTTCAACATTAGACGTCGAAAAACCTGATGAATTCGCCATTTATCCCAACCCATCCTCAGGCGATGTGAATCTCCGATGGGCAAATTCCTATTACGGAAAAGGTAGAATTGATATTTATGATTTTCTGGGCAACAAAGTTTATAGTCGGGAAATCCGGAAAAATTCGCCGGTCTATGAGCTCACCCTTCAACTTCCGGCTCATACTCAGGGCTTACTCACCGTCATATTGCAAACGGAAAATGGCAGCTATGCCAGCAAGATCGTCGTGAAGCCATAGCTGTGTTATCGAATAATCGAATGCCAGGTGCATGTTCGAAGCCAGCTTGAGGCCCAATACCGGCTTAGGGGTCGTTTATTATACCTTATTAGTTCTCATCCAGGAGATGGTAAAAAATGAAACCACAAAAGCCAACAACCCACTGGCAATCGCCAGCGCCACGCTTCCATACAGATACTGAACAATATTGGCCTTAATACTATCCAGGGTATAACTTTCGACAGATAGCAAATCGACGATGGGTTCATCGACAAAAGGTATGCCCAGCACAAAACTCAGGTAAATGACAAGGGGAATCAATGGAGGTGCCGAAATATTGGCGGCCACTATAAATATGGCCTTATTGAGCCTCATCAGGTGAGACAGTGTAATGCCCACGATTAGTTGATAACCCCAAATGGGCACAATGCCCATAAAAACGCCAAATCCAATAGAAAGTGCCTTAACCCCAACCGGCTCGTCCTTATCGAAAAGTTGCTCCCGGATAAATGCCATTATTTTTTTTTTTGTGAGGCTTTTTAAAAACCTCCGGGGAAAATGGTACAAAATGGTGAGGGCGACCAGCCAGGTATTGAGCAGACTGATGCGTGTGAAATCCTGCAATGGCCTGAAATGGGTGACCCTGGTTTCGGGAGGATCGTAGTGGATGCTGATGGGAATATTCCTGACATCGATGCCCCGCCAGGATGATTTTACGATCACTCCACTTCAAATTCGAAGCGTCGGGAAAGATAGCGCATATTCTCCATCGCCCTGACGGGATAAAGCCTAAAGCCCGATTGCGTATCGGTGAGTTTAAGACCTGTCTCCACTTCAAACCAAAAGTTGGAAAAATTATTGCCGAAGCTGCTTTTGCCCGGCACATTCACCTCACCCATATTCCTGGCTCCAATTACCAGCGCCTGATCACCTTTGGCAGCTTCAGCTAAAAACACGGGAATGTCTGAAGCGAAATGCTGACCATCGCTGTCGATGGTAATGACGTAGTCAAAGCCCCGAGCAAGAGCCCACTCAAAACCCTGGCGTAGCGCCATTCCTTTACCCCGATTAATATCGAAAGTGAGCACTTGGATTTTTGATGCAAATTGCTCCAGAATTTGGGTGGTGCCATCGGTAGATCCATCGTTTACCACCAGCACATCTGCAGAATAATCCAGCACGGAGGCAATGACATCAGCCAGGGTGCCGGCGTTGTTGTAGGTGGGCACTACCACGCAACATTTTAGTGCTTTCGACTTCTCTATCCACTCATTTTTTATCATTGGCAGCTAAATGTTCCGTTGAGTTTTAAAAATACTTCGCCTGAACCAAAGGAACAAACGGCACTCGCCTGTTTGCTTTGTCCCGATTCTTCTACCCTGATGCTGAACAACAACTCACTGGTATCGCGCGGGCTTACCATCGACAAAAATTTGATTTGTCGCGCACTGGTCAAGAGGTACTTTTTATGGTAGTGCCTGCTGATCAGCTCTCCGACCATCTCTACCTGGCACACGCCCGGCAGTACAGGATTGCCCGGAAAATGGCCTTCAAATATTGCATTAGCCGTATCCAGTTGCACACGCGCCTTTATCGTGCAGCTTGCTTCATCAAACACCATTTCCTGCAAAAAGTAAAGATTGTCCAGTAACATTTTTTTTAGTTTAAAAGCGAAAGCCTGAGTTTGATATCGATCATATTGTGCGTGAGGGTCATCGTGTGTGGAACGGAATTTTGGCCCTCGTAATCATAGGCAACCTCTACCTTTTCATACCCAATCCCCCTTCGGAATCCACGCTCAATCTGGCCTGATGTCTGATTTACAAAAAATATATTATTGTCACGGCCTTTAATCTTATACTTTGCATTGCCGCGTTCGCTTTTCATGAGTTTCGCCTTGCCCTGGTGGTAGATGCCGGCCTGCAAAAGCAATCGCAGATCGTATTCCATTTGAGCCATAAACACTTTCTTTTGGAGCGATTCTATCATCTTGATTACTTCCATTTTATCCTTTAGCAACCTAAAATCCATGATGGTAGGCCCTAGTTCGCTTAAAAATTGTATGCGAATGCTTTCTTCTTCCGGCTTTATGACCATGATGCCGCTAAAATAGTATGCTTTGAAATTAAAGCCTGATTTATAAACCAAACCGCCGGGCGAACGGGATAAGAAGCTCTCCAGACCGGCATCTGAGGTAAGGTGCCTATATCCTGAACAGGCCGTCAACAAAACCACCAGCACACTAATGGATAGAAAACGCAGCATCTTCGACGGGTTGATTCAATCTTCTGTTTTTAAAAAAAATATTAGTGAAATCGCCACCAGGCTCTAGTAGTTTAATCCGGTCGACCAGGAATTCGCGCTTGTCAAAAATGATCTCTATGCTATTGATAATGGCCTTCATTTCCTTATTGGTGGAATTGAGCTTAACCTTGTAATTGCCCGGCGATTCGAAATACTGGATGTCAAACTGCGGATTGTCTAGCACACTGCCCTGAATAATGCCGATGATGAGCTGGTTGATCTCCTGAAAAGTCTTGCTCGATGCCATGTCTATGGTATTGGTCTTTTTGTCATCTCTGATCAGCATTTTATTGTTGTTGAGAATGACTACGTAACTAAACGGCTCCATGTATTCCCATCGCAGCATGTTGGGCTTTTTGAAGGTGATGGTGCCTTGGGAAATGAGCTTGCTGCTGAGTATCTCCATGTATTTTTCCTGTACAAAATCTGCCTGGATGCTGCTGGTAGCTGCCGACATCTGATTGAGCGAACGCTTGAGCTGGTCGGGATAAGTGACCACAGAGAACTGATCCGACTGGGCAAATAATTGCCCAAAAATCAACAGTACCATCAATGTAGAACTAAGCTTGCGCATATGCTTTTATTTTGAACAATTCATCTACGCCTACACAGGCATAGTCGTTTTCAGCCACAAATTTCAGTATTCCTTCCAGCAAAACCTCACTTGATTCCATATGTTCATGCAGCAAAATTACCGAACCGGGTCGAATTTTCGCGGTGATTTTGCGAATCAGCGTTTCATTGACACTGCGTACGGTATCGTAGGTTCTGATGCTCCATCCTACCACTTGTAAGCCAAGTCGCCTTACCGCCCGTGCCGTTGGCGGATTGGTCACTCCATGTGGTGGCCTGAATAGCAGGGGCTTTGCTCCAATCAGTTTTTCAATAATTGTTCCGGTTTTATCTATTTCCCTAGCCATTCGCTGGCTGCCAAATAAATTAAAAATATGCTGATGTGCATAGGAATGATTGCCAATAATATGCCCTTGCTCATGAATCTGCTTCAAAACCAGCGGATATTTTTCAGCATTTTTTCCAATACAAAAAAAAGTAGCTTTGGCTCCATACTTTTGGAGCAGGGCCAACACTGCCGTTGTTTTCTCTCCGGGGCCGTCATCGAAGGTGAGGGCAATCCGCTTGTCGGCAATACCGGCCTGGGTATAAGCAGACACAAAAATCTGATAGCGCATGGATGCCGCACCAATAGCGATAATGGAAATAAAAATAAAAATCAGCAGACCCACAGCCCAAATAATAAACTCACTGGCGGGACTGATGGCCAATAGTGCTAGAAATACCAGGGAAAAAGCGATGATCAGCCGGTGGTACTTCAACATTTTTGGAGCAGTATTAAACTATGGTATTTGTTTTTGTAATGATTGTAAATCAAGAGTGAATTGATGCCCTGTGATCCGGAGGGCATAGATCCCAAACTATAGAATTGTTGGTGCTTAATCATGTTTGCGGCCAGGTTTAAGCCAAAGGAAACCGCGGTAAAATACTCACCTGAGAGGCTTTTGAAAGCAAAGGAAGGGGTATGGGGAAATAGCCGGTGCTTGATTTGGCCATAGAGCTGGTCATCTTGCACATCACCGCTTTCGCCCAGAAGCAGTCCATCTACGTCAGCGATTTTCAGGTTTGCTTGTATCAGACAGTTTCTGATCCAGTCCGCCAATGCCTCGGTTTCCGCCGACCCGTATTTGGTCTCAAATGCAACAATCTGCGCGTAAGTGTGTGGCTGCTTATTGGCAGACAATACAAAAAATGCCGACCCTTCACCGATTTGAGATGTACTGGTAGGGGACTCATGGCCACATGGCAATTTACTAATCACATCTACGCTGGTGTTGGTGACCTCATCGATTCCACCGACCAAAATATTTTCAGTGCCTTCACCGATCATCATTAAGGCGTCTTGCAAGGCATTTTCGAAAGAATGTGCACGCTGCGCATAAGTGAAATTGTAGGCATGGCTTTGGAGCAAAAGTGATATTTGCCCTCCTATGGTGTTGTGCGTAGATTGGATAAATGGCGTTGGGGATAGCACCGAATCCTGGCTGACCACCGCCGACAAAAATTTTCGGTATCTGCCAGACAGCCCAGGCCTGTTCCGATCGTCAACGCACCCGGTTTATCAATCCCGGCTTCATCGAGGCTCTTCATGGCAGTGGCCACTCCCATTCTGATGATGCGCGACATCCTCCTCAAGAGTTTTGGATCTATGACGGCGCGGTATTCCGGCTCGATGCAGTTCATGCACAAACCATCGTAACTTTTCAATTCGGACAAGTACGATTGGCTATCGTAGCTCAGTTGGGGGGAAATGGCAGATGTAGCGTTGATGAATATCCTCATTGCACAGATTTGAAAATCAATGATGAACAATTGCCCCCAAAGCCAAAAGAATTGGACAACACGTATTTGATGTCCGTATTTCTCTCCGTCCGGGTGGCAGGCTCCCGGTGCAATACATTCATGGGTGTGATAAGCTGCTGGTTGGCAAAAACAGTCTGTTGCTGAAGGGCAAAAATACTGAATACTGCCTCTATAGCTCCGGCAGCTCCCAGGGTATGCCCGGTGTAAGATTTTGTCGACGAATATGGCGGTGGTGCATTTCCGAAGATATTCCCAATGGCAATACATTCTGACAGGTCGTTATTGGCTGTGCCTGTGCCATGCGCGTTGATATAAGAAATGTCCTGGTTTGCTATTTTGGCCGTTTTCAAAGCACTTTCCATGGCCAGCGTGGCGCCGGTTCCTTCTGGCGATGAAGCCGTCTGATGGTAGGCATCGTTGGCATTGCCGTAGCCGACCAATTCTGCCAGCGGTTTTGCTCCGCGTGCTGCTATGCTTTCTTCAGATTCAAGCACCAAAAAAGCTGCCCCTTCCCCCAGGTTCAGTCCTTTGCGTGTTTCATCAAATGGCCTGCACCGCTCCTGATCTAAGATCATTAGCGACTTGAATCCATGAAATGTGAATAGCGATAGCGCATCGGCTCCGCCTGCAATGCAAATTTTCAACTTGCCGGATTTAATGAGCCGTGAGGCCAGGGCTATGGAATTGGCAGAAGAAGAACAGGCCGTACTTATGGTAGAAATAAACCCTTTGACCCCCAGACTGTCTGCGATGTACTGCGTACTAAACCCACAGTCATGTGCTCCAAAAGCTGCGCGATAGTCCACTTCGCCACCATCCGTCAATGTTTTGTAATGTTGTTCCGATACGTCCATGCCGCCTACACTCGTGCCGCTCACCAGGCCACAGTCAATAAGCTCAGCCTCTTGCAAACCTGCCGAATGTGCTGCCTCATCTGCCGCCAACAAACCTAAAAGTGCCGTCCTGGAATTGTGATGGTTTAGGCGGCTTTTTACCCGGTCGCTCAATTGCCGGGTGCTCATACCCACCTCTCCAAAGAGATATCCTTCGACCAGCCCGGAATTCAAATATACGGCTTGTCCTATCCCTGATTGTCCATTGAGCAGGGTGTCCAGATTTTCTCGCCTGTTGTTGCCTATGGCGGAGACAATACCCATCCCACTTACAAATACCCGGTCAGACATTAAACATTTGTCCCTTTACGTTCTATAAAATCACTTATGGTCTTTACAGAAAAAAAAACCTCCTTGCCTTCATCGGCGCCGAGATTTTCAAACCATAGTTTTTTCAAGCAATACGATCAGCTCCAAGGCATCGATAGAGTCGAGACCCAGCCCGTCACCAAACAACGGATCATTGTCGCCAATATCTTCTTTGCTGATGTCCTCCAGATTGAGCTGATCTATAATTTCCTCTTTTAGTTTTTCCGTGAGTTCAGACATAAATTTCGTTGATTAAAAAATTGATTCAAATTTAGCAATATGTTGCCCAACCATTGCGCTATTTTCAATTAAATACAATTCGGCACCATAGGCGCTGTCTGTAAAATCGACCCTGCCGGCAATACAGCATTCGCTTGCTCCTCCGTCGAATAGCGCCCGGATGTATTTGCAGAAAAAGTCTTTGTTTTCCGGCAGCAAACAGGTGGCTTCCCCATTGATCTGGTGTCTGATGCACAATTCGCCCAACATGATATTGGGAAGCGTATAGACAAAAACCGATGGGCTCGGGAAATAATTGTCCCGATCGCTGATGGAGATTTGATGCTTCTGGTCGCTCACCAGCGAAGCATGGTAATTTTCGATGACAACAGCAATCTGCCCGCGATCGTAGTCTTTGAAACGATCATGACCGACCAGCAAAAACTCCGCACATAAAAAACAAAGCTGGCTAAGCCGGTCCATTTTGTAATACTTAGGATAGGTGATGGCCAGGTGCGTATAGCAATCTTTAAAAAACCGGCCTGCTTCGTCGTGTTCATTGCTTACGACAAGGTGGCCATTTTGATACGCACCCTCACTGGTGATTTTACTTGTGGCAGATATAATTAATTTCATGGCTTTTCGAAGATAATTGCTGCATTTCCCCCGCCAAAACCCGACGCTGTCTTGAGTGCAAACCGGGCTTCATTATTTTGCTGCCGGTTTTTCAATACGTTTAGCGGCTCAGAAGTGCCGCTTTCCTCGTATCCGGCACTTTTCAAAAAGTCACCTTCATTGAGCTGCCATATAGCTATGACAGATTCTAAAATACCCGCTGCACCCAGGGTATGGCCATAGTATCCCTTGAGGCTGTTGAGTGGTGCCTCGCCAAGGCCCAACGCCGCAAATGCCTTCGCTTCCATTTCGTCATTGTACACAGTGGCCGTGCCATGGGCGTTGATATAGTCAATGTTTGCGGCAGTCAGCCCCGCCTGCTTCATAGCTTTTGCCACTGCGATCTTTAAACCGAGGCCTTCGCGCGACGGACCCGATATGTGGTTGGCATCGTTTGACTGCCCACCTCCCACGATTTTGGCCAGGGCACTGGTGTTTTGGCACATTCCCGGATTACTGCTGAGGAAAACGCCTGCAACAGCCTCGCCGAGATTGATGCCATCGCGGTTTTTATCAAATGGCTTGCACTGGCTTTTGCTCAACGCCATAAAAGAATTGAATCCCGAATAGACAAAATGACTGAATAAATCCCCTCCCAGGACAAGCACATGGTCATAGTGGCCTGCTGAAATCATCATTTGACCGGCCAACATGGCCGAAACCCCAGAAATACAAGCATTGGAAATGACCACAGCCTCGTGTGGGAAGGAAAAATAAGTATTGATACGCCGGGCCATCACCGGCAAAAGTGCCCTTTGGTCCAACGCCTTTTCAGGGCTTTGCTCCATCAGGTCTATATTGCCCTTGGTGGTGGAGATCACCAACAAAAATCTCGACAAATCCATTAAATCCACTGGCTGCAATAGCGATTTGATGGCTAGAATGAATTGAAGTTCCAACCGGGTATAGTATGATTGTTCATCGTGAGAAAAGCGGCTGAGCCACTCTTGGTCATCTATTCTCGAAGCATATACCGGCTGAAGGGGAATCTGTGGAAATTCGATTTCTCTAATGCCACTTTTGCCGGCACGCAATTGAGCCATGTTGGCAGGTGTGCCCACCCCCAGCGAACTGATAATGAAATCTGCAATGGTATAAACTTGCCTCATGCTCAATCTTTTACGCCATGCGCCACTTTCCATGCTGCATAAAAAGGGGGCACGGTAAGATGCAACTCCCTGTTTTCATCTAAAAAAACCTGTTCGGAAGAGCCTGTGGCATTGATGATGTCGCTGCCTTTGGTGCGGATGGTATAGTGAAATATCACCTTGGCGGCCGGGGTATTTTGCCAGGTCGTTTCTACTATCAGCGTGTCTTCGTACTGCAATGGCCTTTTGTAGTCGCAATTGATCTTGACAATCGGCAGCAGAAAACCTTGCTTGTATACCTGCATATACGAAAGGCCAAATTCCTTTCCGAAAGCCTCGCGCCCCATCTCAAAGTATTTGATATAATGTCCATGCCATACAATCGTAAGACTATCGACCTCATGAAAACTCACTTCAATTTCTTTTTTGCACGTTAGCATCAGCTCTTGGTTTTGTTGCAATGGTAACTAAAAAACAGTCCTTAGGCTGCCTTTTTGCCAAATCGGATTTCGCTTCCATCCATCCGTCGGCCGGTCTTATTTTTGTATAAATACCCTGATTTCACATTGGGCAATCAAATTATGTTGATTGTCTTTTATTTTCCCTTCAAATATCTGAAAATCCAGGACTTCATTGGTGTTCACCACTTTCGTGGAAAGCGTTTCGCCCACCTCGGGGAATTTTGATATTTTCAAATTTTTGATGGAAGTGATAAATCCCAGCGGCACCGCCTCACCTTTTTGTTTATAACTGTATCCTGCAAAAAAAGCCGCCGATTGTGCTATGTTTTCCATCATGCCTCCACTGGTAAAATATCCATCAGACACCAATACATTGTCTTCTTTGGGTGATAAAACCGTCATCACCGAAGTATCATCTATCGCCTGTATGGCATCGATCATTACAAATGGCTTCCGTTGCGGTATATAATCTGTCACATCCATTGCGATCATCATCTTTATTTTAATACTGGCGTTGAAACCTTGTCTTCCCAAAAATCATAATAATTGAACCACTGATACGGATACCTGGCCAGCATATGCTGCAAACGTTCCACATAATCAGTCAATACCTCCCCGGCACTTTGCTGCGCCATGGCAATCGGCGTGGCAAAAAGGTCGTAATGGTTTGAGGCGCTTTTGACACAATATACAAATGAATAAGGAACACTCAGTTTGGTCGCCATCATAAATGGCCCTGCCGGAAAATAGGCCTTTTTTCCATAGAAGTCATGCGCCATCACCTTGGCCTCATCCACAAAGCGGTCGCCATGTATGCAGACGATCTCCTTGGCAGCGAGTGCCGCATTGATTAGGAAAATATGAGAAAGATCGTTTTTGATGGGGATCACCTTCCAACTTTCCTGACCCATCACCTCAGAAAGGTAGGTCTTGATCTTCTCGTGCTCGGCCTCGTACATCACTATATTCACTTTGGTTTCGAGCCTTTTCAATAAAAAACCAGCAATATCCCAGCTGCCCACATGAGCGCTGATGAGCAGGGCACCCTGATTTTTATGCTTTAAATCCATCAGAAATTCCTCGCCGGTAAACGTATAGCCAATGTTGTTTTTGATGCCTGCAGAGAGCACTACCTTGTCGATGATGGTTTGCCCCAATAGAAAAAAGTTTTTGACCACAGCGAAGGCAGATTTGAGTACGCTGAATTTTTGTGCTCTGCGGAAATACTGAAAAAGTGAAATGGTGGCCTTGGGTGCAAAAAAAATAAAGTACAAGACTACGAAACGAAGTACGAAATACGCTGCCCTGATGCCGAGGTTTTTAAGTATAAAAACAAAAATCCGATATCCAAGCAGCCCGCCTCTTGTCTGTCCTTTCCACGAGGGCATTACTGGTTTACACGTTTGATGACGTAATTGTAAAAATCTTCGAAGGTCACGATGGTTTTAAAGTCCTCGGTGGTCACTTTGAAACCAAAATTGTTTTCAATTTCCACCACCAGATCAACATAGTCGAGGCTATCGAGGTTCAATGTGCTTTTCAACTCCGCTTCCGGGCTTATATTCTCTTCTTTCACCTCAAATTCATCGACCAAAAACTCATTGATCTTTTCAATTATCTCCTTATCACTCATTGCTTTATTGATATTGCTTATTTAAGTTTCCTGACAATCAAGGAAGAATTTGTGCCGCCAAATCCAAATGAATTGGATAAAAACACGTCAAATTGCTTTTTAATGGTCTCTTGTGGCAAATTTAACTCTTTTATTTTTTCATCTGGATTTTCCAAATTTAAATTTTGGGCAATAAAGTCATTTTGCATCATCAGCATGGAATACACCACTTCACTGGCTCCGGCCATCCACATTTCATGTCCGGTCATCGACTTGGTAGAGCTGATAAAAGGCTTTACTTCGCCAAAAACCTGCGATATTGCCATGCCTTCCTGAACATCGCCCATTGGGGTAGAGGTGGCGTGGGCATTGATATAATCAATATCTTTGAGCGACAGCCCTGACTCGCTGATTGCCATTTCCAGCGATCGCTTTGGCCCCTCCACGTTGGGTTGCGAAATGTGCTCTCCATTCGAAGAAAAACCATATCCCAGAATTTCGGCCAGTATGGGTGCACCTCGTTCCATGGCCGATTCGTAGCTTTCCAGTATGACGGTGGCCGCCCCGCCACCGGGTACCAGGCCATCCCGGTCGCGGTCAAACGGCCTGGAAGCGCTTGCAGGTTCGTTTTCGCGAAGCGAAAATGTCCCTAATCCGTCGAAGCTGCCCATAGATTCGAAATTCACTTCCTGGGCACCTCCGCAATGATACGTTTTTGATAACCGTTTTTGATCATTACATAGCCCAGGCCAATGGCATGAGATCCGCTGGCACAGGCTGCACTCACGGTAAAATTGATGCCCCGTAGTCTGAATATGGTAGACAAATTCATGGTAACTGTGGAATTCATCGATTGAAAAATCGAACCGCTACCAATCAGGGTTGTGTCTTTTTTAACCCGGAGCGTATCCACGGCATCGATGGCTGGCTTGGCGGAGCTGTCGTTGCCAAAAATGATCCCCATCTCATTGGCATCTAAAAAATCCTGGGAAATACGCGCATTTTCCAACGCTTCCACGGTGCTTAGATAGGCAAATTCGCCTTGTTGTGGCAAACCTACACGCGCTCTGCGACCTATCTGGCCTTTGAGGTCTGGTGTGGGCAAGATGGCCGTGAGCGCAGACCTAAAGCCCAGCTCCCTTCTGACGGGGTCCAAACCAATGCCTGACTTACCTGCGTACAGCGATTGTCTCACTTCATCGAGGTTGATGCCAAGACACGAATAAATGCCCATTCCGGTAATTACTACTCTGTGTTGCATAATCCAATATTATAATCCGCCGCTTATGGTCACCACTTCTCCCGTAATGTAGGAGGATTCGGCAGATGCCAAAAAATTCACCAAAGCTGCGACTTCCTCTGGTGTACCGAACCTTTTTACGGGAATGATGGATTTAAACTCTTTCTCGTCTATGCCTTCGGTCATGTCCGTTTTGATAAAACCCGGCGCCACGGCATTTACCGTGATGCCGCGCCGCCCTACTTCCTGGGCCAGTGCTTTGGTGGCACCTATCACCGCGGCTTTGGCTGCGGAATAGTTCGTCTGACCTGGCAGACCCTTGATGCCCGAAAGCGAAACCATATTAATGATCCTGCCCCACTTAGCCGAAATCATGCCCGGCAAGACTGCTTTGGTCACATTGTAAAAACCCCCAACACTAATATTCAATACTTCATCCCACTCCGAATCTTTCATCCACATCATCAGATTATCCATCCGCACGCCCGCATTGTTTACCAACACGGCGATTTGATCGTTGGGATGCTCCTCTATCCAGTTGGTGATGCTCGCCTGACAGGTTTCTCTGTTGGCTACATCAAAACAAAGCAGCCCGGCCACGGCCCCGGTTTCTTCCACAAGTTTTCGAGTCTCTTCGGCAGCTTCCTGATTTTTGGTATAATTGATCAAAATTCCATAGCCATGCGCTGCAAGTTTGCAACAAACTGCGCGGCCTATTCCTCTCGAACCTCCTGTCACCAAGGCATATTTCATGATATCTATTTAATTTTTCTACTTTAATATAAGCCAAAGCACTTCACAATCGCAATACCTAGTCAGGGTCGTTGTTCAAGATATAATCTTTCACTTTTTGCAGGTCTTTGTAAATCGGATAATCCTGATCGAACCTGGCAATGATTTCCCTCAATTTGCGATAGTTGGCTTTTGAAGCCGGGGCCAAACCGGCAAATTTATCGAGGCAATCTACCGCCTGTAAGATGGTAATCAACTCTATGGAGACCACCTGGTAGCTGTTTTCGATTACTTTTTTGGTGATGAGGGCGGCATTGGTGCCCATGCTCACAATGTCCTGGTTGTCGTTGTTGTTGGGTATGGAATGCACATACATCGGGTTGGAAAGCATCTGGTTTTCGGCCGTGGTAGAGGTGGCTGTAAACTGCACCCCCTGCATCCCAAAATTCAATCCCAGCCTGCCCAGATTCACAAATGGGGGCAACACCCCGTTTAGGTTTGGGTTGAGCAGGAAATTGAGCTGACGCTCGGCCAACATCGATAATTTGGTGATGGCTATTTTGAGCTTGTCCATTTCGAATGACACATAGTCGCCGTGGAAGTTGCCGCCATGCAATACGTTTTTGTTTTTCACATCCACGATCGGATTGTCGTTGGCCGAGTTCACTTCTTCAAACATCAACTCCTGGCATTGATTCACCGTTTCCAGAATGATGCCGACGATCTGTGGCACACAGCGGACAGAATAATATTCCTGCACCTTGTCCTGGATGACGGTTTCCTGCGAAAAATCCTTGTACAGGTGTTGATCCCGCTTTCTTATAAATTTACTCCCGGCAATATTTTTTCTGATCATAGCCGCAACCTCTTGCTGCCCTTTGTGCAGTTTAGATTTGTTCAGCTCTTCCGAGAAGTAGTCATCATACACTTCCATCAGTTCGCTTATCATCGACGAAGCGGCAACAGACCATTTTACCAGTCGCCTGGCATATATCGAATTGATGATGCCTATCCCCGTCATGATGCTGGTGCCATTGATGATGGCCAATCCCTCACGGATTTTTATTTCTATCGGTTGTATGTTCAGTTTGTTGAAGACCACGGCAGTGCTTTGCCTTTTCCCTTCATAATCGACTTCACCTTCGCCGATAAGCACCAATGCCAAATGGGCCAATTGTACCAGATCGCCACTGGCTCCTACCCCGCCATGCTCATAGATCAATGGATATACGTGATGGTTGATCAGTTGCCTCAGCGTTTCTATCACTGACTTGTGCACTCCCGAGTATCCCAACGCCAAAGTATTGAGCCTGGCCAACATGGCAGATCTCACATAGATGGGCTCCAGGCAATTGCCCATACCAGAGGCATGGCTCCTGATGAGGTTGGTTTGCAAGGTATAGCGGTCGGCATCTTCTATCTGATAAGGCGCCATGGGTCCAAAACCAGTATTGATACCATAAATCACTTTGTTCTTGGTGAATTCTGATAAAAATTCAAAGCTGGCATCAACGCGCCGTTTGAGCGATTCGGAGATATTTATTGGATTGTCTTCAAAAATAATTGATGAAAAGCCATCTAGTCCCAGTTTTTCTTCTCCAAATTCAATCATTACTCAAAAAATTCACAGGCTTTAATATTAATACAATCAAACGCCAAATATATTAAATAATCAACTGTGTCATTTATGTAAAGTAACATTTATGGTATAATTAAGCGCATGTTTTTACAATATCCATTGCAAAAATCAGTTGATGGAAAATTTCCCTTATGGATTATTCTAGTGGCAAATGATGAAGATTGACATTTAAAGCTATTTTCATAGATGATCTATTCCACTGTGTTTTGGCGAACCTCGATCTTATGCCATGTAATTATTGACAGCATTTTTTGAATTTAATAGTGCATTTCGGTGGCGCTGGAGGCTTGGGCTTTGGTGTTTGGCAGGAGCATCTGCGCTATCTCGCCCTCCGGGCCAAATCAATAATCGATTACAAAAATGAAAATGTTAATACGATCGGGAAGATGGTATTTTGATGATTAACCACTCTGACACTTTGTATTTTGGAAAAAATCCTGGTGATTATGATTCTAATTGTATGCAAATACACCTGCACGCCATATTTCCGGTTATATTAGCGAGCATGCAAACACTAGAGGAATTCGACACCATTATAGTCGGCTCGGGAGCCGGGGGTTTATCAGCGGCCATTTGCCTGGCACGCGCCGGCCAACGCGTGGTAGTTTTGGAACAACACGATGTGCCTGGCGGCTGGTGTCATAGCTTTTATCTGCATGGGTACAGGTTTTCACCGGGAGTACACTACATAGGCCAACTTGGTGAGGGCGAATCTACCCGA
Source organism: Cyclobacteriaceae bacterium (assembly GCA_012033595.1). GTDB lineage: Bacteria > Bacteroidota > Bacteroidia > Cytophagales > Cyclobacteriaceae > JAAUQL01. The sequence continues at coordinate 42,847 of JAAUQL010000017.1, forward strand.
CAGCTTTATGAAGGCCTTGGTGTAGCCAATGATTTGGTTTTTTCAGGATGAACCCTGAAGCCTTCGAGCATTGCCATATTGGCGCAACGCATTTCGATTTTCCGGCCAGCTCAGACGAGCTCACCAAACGCCTGTCGGCCCGGTTTCCTAATGAAAGAAAAAACATTGTCGCCTACCTCGCCATGGTAAAAAGGGTGAGCGGGCAATTGCAACTAATCGCCAAAATGAAGGGCTTCTGGGACAACATTACCATTGTGTGGCGTACCCGGCACATGGGCAAATATGGTCTTTTCAGCCTCAGGCGTGTCATCGATTGGTACATTAAAGACCCGCTACTGAAGCGCATACTCAATGTGCAATGCGGCGATCATGGTTTGCCCCCGGGCAAGGTCAGCTTTCCGTTCCATTGTGCCGTGGTTGATCACTACGCTTGTGGTGGATACTACCCCATGGGGGGCAGTGCCGCCATCGTAAAAGCCATGACCACGGCAATTAAAAAATATGACGGTGATGTTCGCACCAGACAAAAGGTGAAAAAATTCCTAATAGAAAATGGAAAGAGAAAACGTGCGATTGGAGTAGAAATGGAAAATGGCGAGCAGATTTTGCAAAAAGGATCATATCCAATGCCGACCCAGACAAGACCTACCTCGAGATGGTCGGCACAGCGCACCTAAGTACTGGCCTGCGAAAAAAGCTGCAAAACACCAAATACTCGTGTACTTCGCTGATGCTGTTTCTCACTGTCGATATGGATATGCGCCAAGCCGGTATGGATTCGGGCAACATCTGGATTTATCCCGATGAGGATATGGATGTTTTTTATGATGAAATGATGCAGGAAGACCTGCTTGCTTCCTCCTATTTTAAGGGCATGTTTGTGAGCTGCACCACCCTGAAAGACCCAAGCAGCTACGACGGAAAACACCATTGCCTGGAGGCCATTACCTACATCCATTACGATGCCTTTGCACGGTTTGAAAATGAAAGCCTGGAGCGTTCGCAAGCGTATTTGCAATATAAGAATCTGCTCATGCAAAAAATGATCGTTACCCTCGAACAAAAAATACCGAACATCAGCCGGCACATTGTACATCAATCGCTGGGCACGCCCATTACCAATGAACACTATATCAACTCTACCAGGGGCTGTGTGTATGGCACAGAAAAAACATTGAAACAAATAGGCCCCTTTGCCTTTCAGTCTAAAAGTGAAATCGATAACCTCTACCTGTGCGGAGCCAGCATATTGTCGCACGGTGTGGCTGGTGCCAGTATTTCCGGAGTGCAAACTGCCGCCAAAATTCTGCATTGCACAGCAGAGGATTTGATCAAAACCGATCCCACCCAGCAACTCCAAATTTTCGAAGCGGAAGATAGCAGCCAATACCCCGATTGGCTCAAAAGGAAAATCGGCCTGCGCAAAGCAAAATCCGGATTTGGTGAAAACATAGCAGAAACGGCACAAAATAATCCTTAAACCCGGGCAAAAGCACAGTAAATCGCGCTCGCAGGACTCCTATTTTTGGTTTGTTTGCAATAAAACATATTGGACAAATCCCTATATTGCGCCCTGAATTGAAGGGCCATTTTGGAGGGTCGCAAAATCATAAAAAAAGCATATTGTTGAAAAAAGCAGGGTATGAAAAAAAAATTCTTGCAATCTACTATTCACAAACCGGCCAGCTTAAGGAAATTATGGAGGACTTTCTCCAGCCTTTCCATCAGGCAGGCTGTCACGTGGAAACGGTGAGCATAGAAATGCAGAAGCCTTACCCTTTTCCCTGGACAAGCGAGAGATTTTTTGATGCCATGCCCGAAAGCGTACTGGGCATACCGCAGCCCCTTCAGGCATTTGAACTGCAAGAAAACAAATATGATCTGATCATTTTGGGCTATCAGCCCTGGTATCTGTCGCCAAGTATTCCCACCACCGCTTTGCTCAAAGACCCCGGTTTTAAGGCCATTTTGAAAGACACCCCGGTGGTAACAGTGATCGGGGGTCGAAATATGTGGATTAATTCCCAGGAAAAAGTGAAGAGATTATTAAATGAAGCAAAAGCCATATTGGTGGGCAATGTGATCAGGATGGATAAAAATGAAAACCTGACCAGCGTAGTGACCATATTGTACTGGATGCTTGGAGGCAAAAAAGACCGATACCTGGGTATATTTCCCAAACCAGGTGTTGCTGACGCAGACATCTACAGTACTCATATATATGGCAAACTGGTATTGCAGGCGCTCCAAGCCAACGATTATAGCGGATTACAAAACAATATAATAGCTGCCGGAGGCGCTTTTGTACAATGGAACCTTATGTTTATAGAGCTGAGGGCCAAAATACTATTTAAAGTATGGGCCTCTGCCATTATCAAAAAAAAGAACAGGACTTTGTGGCTTAAGTTTTTTAAATATTATTTAATGATTGCACTTTTCGTTGCTTCACCCATAGTTTTGCTTTTTTATATGATACTGGTCAGGCCTTTCAGGCTCAAGGCCGAAAAGAAACAAAAACAATTATTTTTAGATATTAAATAGATAAGAAGCAGATGGCTGAAGTTTATATTACAAAAACAGCGAATTTTTTTCCAAATAGCCCGGTTTCAAACGATGAAATGGAGGATTATTTGGGTATGATCGATGGCAAACCTTCTAAATCGAGAAGGATAGTATTGCGGAACAACGGTATCGTAAACCGGTATTACGCCATCGACAAAGCCGGCAATGTAACCCACAGCAATGCCGAGATGTCGGCGCAGGCTTTGCGCAAGCTGTTCGACAACGATCCGGAACAGATCAAATCCATAGAGCTATTGAGCTGTGGCACTTCATCTGCCGATCAGTTGATGCCCTCCCATGCCGTTATGGTTCATGGGTTACTACCGGAGATGGATTCTGTGGAGGTAGTGTCGCCAGCGGGGGTATGCTGCGCGGGCATGCATTCGCTCAAATACGCCTACATGGCCGTGAAGCTGGGCGATGTAAACAATGCAGTGGCCACCGGCTCTGAATTGTTTGCACCACTGCTCAGGGCCAATACGTTTGAGGAAGAAGCCCAAAAACTCAAAAGCCTTCAGGAAAACCCATACATCGGCTTCGAAAAAGAATTTCTGCGTTGGATGCTGTCAGATGGCGCCGGGGCGCTTTACCTGTCGAACACGAAAAACGAGAACGAACTCAACCTGAAAATAGACTGGATAGAAGGCGTATCGTATGCCAATAAAATAGAACCCTGTATGTACATGGGTTGCGAGAAGCTTGAAAATGGATCACTTAAGAGCTTTAAGACCATGACCCCCGAAGAACTGATCGGGGGCTCAGCCCTGAGCATTAAGCAGGATGTGAAGCTGCTCAGCCAGCACATAGTTTCTTTCGGCTATGACAAACTCAAAGATATATTTGACAAAAAAGGAATAACCATAGAAGAAGTTGACCACTTCCTGCCGCATATTTCCAGCAATTTTTTCAGAAGCAAAATTGCCGATATCCTGGTGGAGCATGGCATGGGCGTACCCGAAGAAAAGTGGTTTATCAACCTGTACACCGTGGGCAACGTAGGTGCCGCTTCCATCTACCTGATGATTGACGAACTGTACCACAGCGGTAAGTTGAAAAAAGGCGATAAAATTTTGCTTGTTGTACCAGAAAGCTCAAGATTTTCCTACTCTTTCGGACTACTGACAGTTTGCTAAAATGAAAAAAGAAGACCTTCCTCAGGACAAAGGAGCGATAAAAGATCTGTGCTATGTAGTAGATGAACGTGGCAACTACACCACCGGACTGAGCGATGGTTGGGAAATAAAAGTGAAAGCCCTGGATGTGGCGTGGGACGATATCAAAGAAAAAACCGCTGCGGCATTGGCAGAAGTAAAAAGCGGCAAAGCCAGCCCCATAAAATACTACATGGAACGCAGCATCATGGATGTCGGCATCGTGGCGGCTTATACCGGATTCTGGAGATGGCAGGTAAAAAGGCACCTCAAACCCGGTGTTTTCAAAAATTTGAATGATAAAAAATTAAAAAAATACGCTGATCTGTTTGAAATTGAATTGGAGGAATTGAAAAAGATGGGAGAATATGGAGCTTAGTTTCAATCACGTTCAGTCGGCGCACTGCGAAAATGGGGTAACTAGAAATTTATTGAACCATATCGGAATTGAGCAGATGACAGAACCCCTGGCATTTGGCATTGGCTCCGGCTTGTTCTTCATCTATATTCCTTTCGTCAAAATCAACAACGGCCCTGCCATTTCGTACCGCACCATGCCCGGCATGATATTCAACCGAGCCTGCAAGTCGCTCCAGGTACCTCTGCTCAGAAAAAAATTCAACTCAGAAGAGGCCGCAAAAGCTTATTTGGATGAGGCCATAGCCAGTGGCACTCCGGTCGGCTGCCAGGTGGGGGTGTACTATTTGCCCTATTTTCCCAGGGAATACCGTTTCCACTTCAATGCACATAACCTGGTGATCTATGGCAAAGAAAACGATGAGTACCTGGTGAGCGACCCCGTAATGGAACACGTGACTCGCCTCAACGCTTTCGACCTCAACCGGGTGCGGTTTTCAAAAGGATTTCTTGCCCCAAAAGGGCAATTGTATTATCCGAAAGAGCACAAAACCGTGAGTGACGACCTGGTCAGGAAGGCCATTCTCACCGGCATGAAAAGGAACATCAGGCATATGTTGCACGCCCATGTACCGATACTCGGAGTCGATGGCATCAGATTCACGGCCCACAGGATCAGGAAATGGAAAAGCAAACTCGGCGACAAAGCGGCGCGCAGTTATCTCGCCCAACTGGTACGGATGCAAGAAGAAATAGGTACCGGAGGGGGCGGATTTAGGTTCATCTATGCGGCCTTTCTGCAAGAGTCTTCCGCATATTTTCCAGAGAAAGGCCTCGTTGGCATTTCCGAACAATTTACCAAATCGGGAGATCTTTGGCGAAGCGTGGCCGTGCAGGCAGCAGGCATCTACAAAGGCCGGCTTGGAGGCCAGCAAGACTACGACCACCTCAGTCAGATGATGATGGAAATAGCAGATATAGAAGGCAATGCATTTAGGAACTTATCAAAAACATTGAAGTAATTCATGACAAATCAGGCCGTCGTTGTTAAAGATCTGCATTTCAAATACGCCACTGCGCCATCACTTTTTGATGGATTTGAGATACAAATAAACGAGGGCCAACGCTTTGGCATTTTTGGCCCCAACGGGGCAGGAAAAACCACACTCATGTCCATCATCACGGGCATCCTGCCTTTGGTTGACGGTAGCATCACAATTTTTGATCACGATCTGAAACAGGAAAAGAAAAAGGCCCAATCGCTCATCGGTTTTGTTCCACAGGATTTTTCGTTTTACGATGTGCTCACGCCCATGGAAAACCTGGAGTTTTTTGGTATTTGGAGCAATGTGGACAAAAAGAAAATCAACGCCCTCTCCAAAGACATATTGCAGGTGCTTGGCCTGTACGAGGTGAGAAACAAAAATGTGAGAAGATTTCGGGAGGGATGAAAAGGAGGGTCAATCTGGCCATAGGTGTGATCCACCATCCCAAAATTCTCTTCCTCGACGAACCTACCACCGGGGTGGACGTGCAAAGTCGGCATGCGATTTTGGAATTTTTACTAAAGCTCAATCGTGAAGGGACTACCATCGTGTATACGTCGCACCATTTACGCGAGGCAGAGGATCTGTGCGACCATGTCGCCATGATCGACGCAGGAAAAATCATATCAAACGGAAAATCGTCCGATTTAATCGACCGGCATGCAGGCGGTCTCGAAGGATTGTATATGGAACTGACAGGAAAAGCATACAGGGATTGATTATGATAAAACTTTGGGCTTGTTTAAAAAAGGACATCAGAATCATTTCCCGCGACAAAGTAGGCCTGGCGCTGCTATTTCTTATGCCCATCATACTGGTAGTGGTGATCACCAGTGTACAAAACAGCGCCTTTGAAGTCGTAAACGATAACAAAATAAAATTGCTGCTCAGCAACCACGACGAAGGCCGATTGGGTCAGGCATTGGCCAAAGCCATAGAACAGATGGGACTGTTTGAAATGCACCAAGCAAAGACGGACGAAAAAGATTTTTCTGATGCTTTGTTTGCGCACGACGCCATGGTGGGCATACTTATCCCTTCCGGCTTCTCGCAAAAAGAACAAACTCAGGCTGACCATCTGGTAAACTTAGCCCTGGCCGACCTTGGCCTGAACGAAAGGCCGACGCAGGCAAATGGTGTCGATTCGGGCGCAATTACCATTACTACCATCCGGTGCTGCAAAAATCTTTTCGTTTTTCCATCAACGGCGTCATCACCACCGGACTGCAAGGCCTCAAAAGCAAATTGATGATCGAGACCTTATACAGCTCACTGGGTCAGGATTCCATTTCTGCTGACGTCGAAAACTCCCTTTTAGACAGCCAATCGGGTATACATGAAGTGACCCTCACCAAGAGCGGCTATAGTTTTTTGCCCAATGCGTCGCAGCACAACGTACCCGCCTGGACTATCTTTGCTTTGTTTTTTATGGTCATTTCCCTGGGGTCGAACATGGTAAAGGAAAAACAAGAAGGTAGCTTCGTACGAATCAAGACCTTGCCTACCTCCTATTTCATGGCACTGCTATCGAAGCAAATCACCTACATGGTAGTGGCCATCGTACAGGTATTTGTCATATTTTCCATTGGCATTTGGGTTTTTCCCAGCCTCGATTTGCCAGCGCTCAATATGCCCGGAAGCATGTGGGCGCTCACCCTGGTGACGGTTTTCACCGCTTTGTCGGCCATCAGCTATGCTATTTTTATTGGCGTATTTGCCAATACCCAGGAGCAAGCCAATGGAATTGGCGCTGTTTCAGTAGTCATTTTGGCGGCCATTGGAGGCATTATGGTTCCCGACTTTGTGATGCCCTCGTTTATTCAAAAAATTATGGTCGTTTCTCCCTTGCACTGGTGTTTAGAAGCTTATTATGAACTTTTTTTGGAAGGTGGGGCGATGAGCGATATTTATATTAGTATTGTACCTTTACTTTTCTTCTCGCTCATATTGCAGAGCTTTGCCATAGTGGGTTTGAAGAGAAAAAATTTGATTTAACAATTATGGATAGAGAGATTTTAGTAAAAGATTTGAAAAAGCACATCATCACCTACCTCAACCTGCTGGACATGACTCCCGAAGACCTCAAAAATGATGTGCCACTTTTTGGCGATGAATTGGGATTGGACTCCATAGATTCGGTAGAGCTGATCGTACTTTTAGAAAGAGAATATGGCATTAAAATAGAAGATCCGAAAGAAGGCCGTAAGGTACTCGTCGATGTAAATACCATAGCAGATTACATTATTGCAAAAACCCCGGCCTGATAGATGCCCAGCGTAATGATTACCGGTATAGGGGCGATTTCGCCCTTGGGCAACACTGTTGATGAACACAGGGAAGCTTTTGCGCAGGGCAAATCCGGCCTATCCAGACTCGAAATGTTCACTACCAGGTATGCCGATCTTCTGTATTTTGGTGAAATAAAAACGTCGAGTGATGCGCTGCGCTCCATACTTGGCGTAAGCGAAAAAAATGTAACGCGCAATTCGCTCCTGGCCTTGCACGCCATGCAGGAAGCGCTGCAAATGAGTGGCCTGGAACCACAGCAGATAGCTGCATCTGGCACCGCACTAATCGGCGCCAACACCACTGCGGGCATTTGCCTTACCGATGAGCTGTACCATGATGCCAACCGCGACACCAACCCTTCGGCCTATATCAACGACTACGATGCCGGCTCGATAAATATATTCCTGCAAAGGATATTCAACATCAAAGGTGTGGTGAATACCATCAATACGGCCTGTTCGTCGTCGGCAAATGCCATTGCCTATGGCACGCGGCTCATCAAATCCGGAATGGCAGACAGGGCCATAGTGGGCGGGGTAGATAGCCTTGCGAAGTTTACCATCAATGGCTTCAATGCGCTGGGAATACTATCATCGGAAAAATGCAGACCATTTGATAAAAACAGAAACGGACTTAATCTTGGCGAAGGTGCAGCTTTTTTGATTTTGGAAAGGGAAGACCTGACCGGCAATAAAAAAATACTGGCAGAGGTGACGGGTTACGCAAACACCAACGATGCCTACCATCCTTCCTCGCTATCGCCGCAAGGTAATGGCCCCTACCTGGCTATGAAAACAGCCCTGGAAACCGCAGGCCTAAAACCATACGATATAGGCTATATCAACACGCACGGTACCGGTACCGAAAACAACGATGAAGTAGAAGCCATAGCCATGGGAAGACTGTTTGAAAAAATACCAGCTTTTGGCTCAAGTAAATCGAGCATTGGCCATACCCTGGGCGCTGCCGGAGCCATAGAAGCGGTGGTTTCTGTGCTCAACCTGATGTACCAGGAAATCTTCCCAAGCCTAAACTTCGACACGCCCATGTATGAGCAGGCACCTGCACCGGCTACCCACCACCAAAAAGTGGAAATAGCGCATATCATGTCCAATTCATTTGGCTTTGGCGCAATTGCAGTTCATTAATTATCTCTAAACCAGCCTAGATGAACATAATACAATCTACGTGCATTTCGGCGCAAAACACCTTTTTGACCCCTGAACCAGCCTTCGGGCACCTCCCCGCAGGCAGCAAGCTGGAAGCCAAAGAACCTCCGTATGAAAATATACCCCGGAGCCTCTTGCGCCGCATGGGCAAAGCAGTGCGCATGGGGGTGGGCGCAGCCCTGCCTTTGATAGAAAAAAACATTACGCCAAACGGTATAATAATAGGCACGGGCAATGGTGGCATGGAAGACTGCATACGGTTTCTCAACCAGATCATCGACTACGACGAAGGCACCCTCACTCCTACCAACTTCGTACAAAGCACCGCCAACGCCATAGCCGCCCAGGCAGGTCTGATGAGCGGCAACCTCGGCTATAATATCACCCATGTGCACAGAGGCCTGGCTTTTGAAAATGCTGTTATCGACGCACTGATGCTCCTCAAAGAAAATCCTAAAGCCAACTACCTCCTTGGCGGTATCGATGAAATTTCCACCTATAATTTCAACATCGACCAACTTGGCGGCTGGGTAAAAGAAGAGTTTCCTGCCACGCAGGATATATACGAGACCACCAGCAATGGCAGCCTGGCCGGAGAAGGTGCTGTTGTGTTTGTGGTGGGCAATGCGCCAGATAAACCAGACATCAAAGCTTGCCAAACCTTGCATAGCACCCATAGTCAGGAGGTGATGCAATCGCTTGGCGCAATGGTCGAGCTGCATTTGCCCGGTGGATTTGCCGATGTGGATGTGCTGATCAGCGGTGAAAATGGTGATGGGCGTTTCAAACATTTTTATACTGATTGCGAAGCGCTATTGACCAACAACACCGCCATTGCCAGGTTCAAGCATCTGTCGGGAGAGTTCCCCAGTGCATCGGCATTTGGGTTGTGGCTGTCAGGCGAAATACTAAAACATCAAACCATACCTGTAAATGCGCTAAAGAACCCCGGATCAACATCCACATTCAAAAATGTCTTGATTTACAATAATTTTCGTGGCCAACAGCATGGATTTATGCTGGTGGGGTTGGGATAACTTTTTGATGATGAGGACAATCAACATGCGTGGCTAGCTGCCGGCGTCTCTGGATCATGAGTGTGTCGCAATCGCTGTGTTGTCGGCCCTACGCTCATTTCCAAGAGTTTAAACACAGACAACATTTTACATTTTTAAGCCGTCCTTATGTAAGTTTAAAGCGTTAATGACCCATTTTATTTAAACTTGACAACCTTTGAAATCCACAATTGTATCATATCTTTAGCTTTCCTTTTTGTAATACTTTAGAAATAATTGATATCTTTTTTTTTAACTAAATATAATTTACCATCATGACAAAACAACTCCTTTTCCTCCTGGCCCTTGCATGCCCTTTTATTGTAAATGCACAAAAAATATCAGCTTCAGGTTCATTTGATTTTCTGAAAGAAGCAAAAAAAATGCAGACAAGCTTCAACTACGAAAACGTGGTGGTGGGCGAATTCAGTAACGAGAACGATTATGTACGGCGAGAAGTGACCGAAAAAAATGACAAAGAACCCGGTTCTGGCGAGATTTGGAAAGAAAAATGGTATGCCAACAGATCTAACAGATTCGAACCTAACTTTTTGGAGCTTTTTAATAAACACGCTGCTGACTATGGGGTATCTGCTGTACGCGATGAACAAACAAAGTATGTAATGGAAGTAAAAACCATTTCAATAGACCCGGGATGGAATGTAGGGGTAATGAGACGACCGGCTCTGATCGACTTTGTAGTTTACTTCTACGACAGAAACGAACCTGACAACATCCTGGCCAAGGTGGAATTAGCAAAATGTACAGGTCAGGATGCAATGGGCTATGACTTTGACAGTGCCTACAGAATGGAAGAAGCGTACGCCAAAGGGGCAAAATCGCTGGCTAAATACCTGGCAAAGAAAATGCCGAAATAAGAAAAAAATACCCTGCGAAAATACCCCGTTCAGCCTCACAAGGTGAGGCTATTTCTGAACAAGGCCATTTTTTATGGGGATGCCATAAAACAAAAAAGGCGGTAGAACCGGAATTCTATCGCCTTCATTTCATATATCTTATGACTATTTTTTGCCTATGGCCTTAGCGGCTTTCTTGTAGTCTTTACCACTCAATTCCATGGTTTCAGCTACAGTTTTGGCCCAAAAATTACGCAGGCCAAATCCGCCAGGCTTACCAACGTAGTTTTGTGAATGTAGTACTTCAAGAGTTTGAGGGTCAAAAAACACTACATACATCGACCCTTTTTCATCCAACTTGCTAAAGTATTCGATCACATAGAGTAAGCCTACTCCGTCTTTTTCTTTTAATCCATCATAATTTTTAACGATTGCTTCAATGTCGCCTTCGTTAAATTTATAGGATTCATTGATCACCAATTCATAATCATCGCTCAATTGGTTTTGTTGGTTCACAACAGAAAGATCATGAACGACTTTGTCTTTTTGATAAGTTTTTGCTAAATCATATTTGTCTGCTTCGATGACGATCAGTTGGTTCCACTTATCAAAAAATTCATTTTTGACGGCCGATTCATCTGTAAATCCCGTTGATCCGATCATTTTTGACTTGCTAAAATCGAGCCCTGCCCAGATCAATTTTTTAGCGCCGAAAACCTCCGGGTTGGTTTGTGCATTAACTCTAAATGCCAGCATTAAGGTGAGAATGAGTAAAAAACTTACTTTTTTCATGTTTTAGTGTAGTTTAAAAATTTTATTGATTGGTTAATTAAGATGTCGAAGATCAGAAAAATTTACCGGTTTTCGAATTCCTTCTTTAAAAATTATTTTGTGTAGTTCGTCCATCGCCATCATTTCGATCACAGGCCTTACACGTAGTTTAGATCCGAATTCTTCTTTGAGCATGTCTAGTTCCACGACCGTGATTTCGTTGATTTTCACTACGATTTCGTCATTGCCCAGGGCATCTGTACGGAGTTGGATTTGGTATGCTTTTATCCAACTAAAGGCATTGAGCACATCAAAAATAATTGGCGGGTACAAGGTGGTGCCTTTGTATTTGATCATCTGATTTTTGCGTCCTATCACCGGACCCAGCCTAAAAGTATTTCGTCCGCAGCTGCACTTGTCGCTATGTCTGGCGCAAATATCACCTGTCCTGAATCGCACCAATGGCATAGCTTCCAACCCAAGTGTGGTGATGACCAATTCGCCGGGAGTGCCATCTGCTACCTGACGACCCTGCTCATCAATTATTTCTGCTATGATGAGGTCAGGTTGGTGATGCCCTCCCCTGCCGGCTTCACATTCGGTAAAGGCTGTGGCCATTTCTGAAGAGGCATAGGTAGAATACAGGTCTATATCCAGGCTTTGTTTTATTCTACGGCCCAGGGAATTTAGCTCAAAATCAGGACGTCTGATTGGCTCGCCGATGCAAACAGCACGTTTAACAGAGATATTTTTCAGGTCAATCCCGTTTTTCTCAGCATATTCTATCATTTTCACGAGAAAAGAAGGCACTACGATGAGTGCTGTGGGTTTCATGTTCAATATGGTATGCCACTGCAGCGGAATAGCTCCCGAGCCTACCCGCACCACGCCGGCACCCATGAGTCTGATACCCAGAAAATACGCCAATCCGGCCATAAACTGCTTGTTGATGGTGGTGGTCAGTTGAAAAATATCTTCACCTGAGCCTCCGGCAATACGTAGCGATCGGGCCTCATTGTATGCCAGACGCTCCAGATCCTTGTCTGTTTGGGGAATAGTGACAGGCTGTCCCTGGGTACCTGATGTGGCAGCATAGTCTATGATTTTGTCCTTGCCCACACAATAAAATTCATGCTGATGTTTTTGCAGATCATCCTTGGTGGTAAAGGGCAAGCTGGCCAAATCTTCGATGCTTTGAATATCTTCTACGTTGATGTGATGCTCCCGAAATACAGCCTGGTAGTAGCCCGATTTTTCGGCTACGTATTTTAGCTGTTCCGTTAGTGCCCTATGCTGGTATGCTGCTATTTTTTCCGGGCTTTGCTTTTCCAAACTTTCCATGGACTCGTTCATATTTTTTCCAACACTGCCATGGCTACTGCATAAGAGTGGCAATGCGAAATGGACAAATGTATTTTTAGGGTTGCCAATTGCGGGTACCGCGCTAATACTTCGGGTCCCCACCTATATTCAGGTTTGCCCTTATCATCATTTATCACTTCTATTTTATTGATATCCACCTGACCATACCAGCCATCGCCTACCGCCTTGGCAAGTGCTTCTTTTGCGGCAAATCGCCCGGCAAAATGTTCAGGGGGTTTGGCCTTGCTATGGCAATAGTTAATTTCATCTATAGAAAAGACCTTTTCCAAAAAGCCCGGTCTTTCCAAGGACTTAGTCAGCCTGGCCACTTCTACTATATCCACCCCGGTGCCTGCTATCATTGTTTCAGCATTTCCTGGCACGTACCGAGCCGTATTTCCATATGACGTTGCTCACTTGCTTTGGCAATCACTTTAGAGAGGCCTTTGTGGTACATATTTATGGCCTCTTCATATTGCTTTCGATCCATATAATAATCGCCCAAGTGATAGTAGGTGAGGTAGCTCTCGGGATTACTTGCCATAAAAATTGAAATGTCATCATCAGACAAATTCTGCATCCTGCCCACACTATCCGGATAGGTCATTTTACTCACCATCTGCTGAAAGGTGCGATATTTTTGAAATTCTTCTGAATACAAAAAAGGATCGGCTGCTATAGTCATAGAATCGATATGAACCGCAAGGTTGGGCGCTACCGGCCATGAGGAGTGAAATATTTGATCGAGATCGTAACAAACAAAGGCGCCGAGTTGGTAAGGCGATGCAGAAACCCATACCCTGCGCTGATGCGGTTGGAAGATGACCGAATGATGTGCGATCAGTTGATTGATGGTCTTTTCATTGGCCATTCCCACATTGAGGCCATCCAGACCAAGCTGATCGCGCAAAATAGTAGCTGCGATGTTGGGTGTGATGGTCTCCTCCTGTGCGAGCAACTGTGCCACCCGCTGATGGCGATATTGCGAAACACCCTCGGCCATATACGCCACATTATTTTGCTCATCTTTCAGCTCGTCGCTTTGGTAATGGTTGGTGACGATCATCTGATCCTTTCCATTACGATACAGCACAGTTTTGCCTTGCGATTTTTCAATCAACCCAAAATCATTTTCTTTGGCAGAACCGATCAGGAAGCTTTCGGCCACGAACGAATCGTACGATGCGGCAATGTTGTAGGCTTCACGAATGGTGGAAGCATATTGCAAAATATGTCGCCCTATTATCGATACTGGGGTTTTGGCCTTGAACATTACGCCTGATTTGGCAGAATTCAGCGTGACGGTAAGCCCGTGCTCATTCATGCCCGAAACCACGCCACTAAATGCCGCCCAGGTCACGGACATAAAGGCATGGCCACTGTCTGGTTTTATAAATGCCACAATTTTATCTTTTGAAAATTGCTCCCCAAAGTAGAAGTCGAAGTTGCGGGCAATGAGCATATCTGGAGTGGAATCGAGGTCCTGGTTTTTCAATGCAAAAGAGGTACAACCCACCATGTTGAGGTTTTGAAGGGCGTGGCCGATGTCATGGGCGGCGTGGTAGTTGAGTGACCGGTGGAATTTGGGTGCGATAAAATCATATTCGTCGGACATAAAAAAAGACGCTCCGTATATTTCCTTTGCAAATTCATCTGGAATATCCACTTCCAGGTCGCGGTTGAACCACGCTACTAGGTATTTCAAAAAATTGAAATACATTCCTGAGGGCACACGTTTGCGGATTTCAGTCACAAAGGCGCGCTCTTTGTCTGCATTGAGTGCCTGGGTGAGGCTGCCAAATGCCAGGCCACGATCCAGCGCCCCGCCCTCAAGGTACAATTCCCATAAGCCATATTTATTTTTGCGTAGCCAGTTGTTGCCTACCCAGGACAAATCGTCAGACTGGTGCACATCACTGAAACCAGTAATTTTTGACTTATCGATTTTTGGAGGGAACACCAGCACCTTGATGAAGGCATAAACAAAAAATGCCAGCAAAAGTGAAAGTATGGCGAGCAGTATTTTATATCGCTTTTTCATTTTAAAAAAAATCAGGCAATCCGAAATGTATGCCCTGCAAACTTATAAAATCCTGATGTTATTAAATGTATAGCGCGCCAAAAGGTAGATAAATTTATTCAAGTTAAATTGATATCACATTATTTGGCTATGCATATTTAAGCGAATCTCGATCAAAACGCACCCCACGCAGGTTTTTTCCATACCACATGTTGCAGTAGGCTACAACCACTTGCATTTCAGTGTATCCTTGCCAGATTGCCGTGCTAGGCAAGGATGCTTTTGCTGCCATCGATAAAAATATGCAATAGCTTTTTTTCTCTGAAATCAAAAATATGCTGGACTTTGCGATGGATAAATAAGTTTCCGAGGAGTTCACCCAGCCAGCCAAAGGGCAGTGCATAGTGCAAAATGTCCGTCATAATGACCCCATCAGCGGTTTCTTCGAAGTGATGTTGATGATGCCAGAATTTGTAAGGCCCGAAACGCTGCTCGTCTATAAAATACTTTCCTTCTACGCACTGGCTGATTTCTGTGACCCAATTGAGGATAATACCCCACATCGGACTGACCCGATAAGTGATGATTTGCCCGGCATATGCCCTCGACTCGGCTCCGGATACAATCTTGAAATTCATATCTTCGGGGGTGATGGCATTTAGGTTTTTTGGCGACGAGAAAAATTCCCAGGCAGTTGGTAAATCAACGGGTAGTTTTTGTTTGATTTCAAAATAATGGATTTTCATTTTGAGGTATTTGTCACAATCAACCTGATATGAATACAAAAGGTTTTTGCTTCCAATAAAATAGCTCTGGGTCAGTATATGATTTTTTTTAGCAGGCGGCAAGCGATCTGTCACAAACCCTTAGCCTCTTCTGGGTGCTCCATTCAATCTACCAAAGGGATAATTTCTTTGGTAGAGCCCATTCCTTCCAGCTTCAGGTACACACGCGGCACATAGGTGTATTCACGATACAGGCGCTGACCGACCGGCATTAGTATTTCTTTGGTATTCAGTTGAAAATCATTGACCGCCTCCGACACTGGATACAGGTTGATGGAGTCCGATTCGATGGGTCGCAGCATAGCCATCACTTCATTGAGGTGCAGACTGTCGCGTAAAAATTTGCGTCGCCTGCCCGGCGGTATAATCACCGGCATTTGACGGGTGAATCTGGCCAGGCGCTTGTTGGCATGTGTGGTCACTATCGAGAAAGATGCCTTTGATTGAAGACCATCCGGGCTATTCCAGGTATCCCATATTCCTGCAAAAGACATCAAGCGCTGACTGGCATCATATACCACATGCGGCACTTTTTGGCCCTTGTCTGACCTGATCCATACAAAAAAACAGTTGGCCAACACCAAGCACCTCCTTCGTCTGATGGGGACGCGGTACGCCGGGTTTTTGACAATGTTGCTGGCAGGAGAGTTGATATTATGAAACTTGAGGTCGGGCGATTTTGCCCAAAACGGAATGAGCCCCCACTGATGGTTGATGATTTTGTTTTCAGACCCGGAGACAATAACCGGCAGTTCTATGCCAAAATGGGCATTGTACACCTTGTGAAATTCATATTGAAACTCTGCCTGAAATTCCTGCTCAATGGCAGCTACTCCTGATGCTATGCTAAACCGGGTACACATCCTCCGCTATTTATGGACAAAGATATGGACGTTAGGCCAATTTTTTTAGTTTTAAAAATAATTTATTTAGCATTTACGCAGCAAGAAGCTGAACATTACTAATTTTTTTAGTTTTCAATAATGTTTTTGCTCCACGATGTCTGAAATTTTTGGCACCATCAGCCCTGCACGAGGTTCTCTTTCATTTAAGGAAAAGAAAGTAAGAACCGTGGACTATCAGCGCAATTGAGGTTTGCGAGCAGTCCTTTGATTCAACGCTATAATAATTGCCTTTGTTTCTGCCGTTATCCGCACTCAACACCCCGGTGAATTACCCGGATATATAATAACTGGTGTTTCAGCAGTCCCTATTTACGGGTTTTTCCCGGCCAGTCGTCCGTTCTGAAAGGAGATGCCGGCAAGCCATTTTTGTTGTAGAGGTTAGCTTTGGGGTTGATGGCCCAGGCATATCGAACCGCAACTGGCTCCGTCACCTTATCGCTGGTCACAAACACCTTACCTCCAACTATCTGAGCTTCAGCCCAATAAAACTTCTTGTCTTTTCCAGCGATTTGAAACCCTTCGAGCTGGTCTCCTTTCACCTGCAACCCTTTGCCCACATGATCAAAGGTGATTTCCACGTCGCGGCCATTCACTACCATAGATCGGTATAGCGGCCCTGACCATTCCAAATCCTGGTCATATGCTATGCTTTTGGCTGCCAAAGCCAGTCTGTGCCCTACTTCCTGTTTGTTGCGAGGGTGAATATCGAACATCTCACCAATGTCTATGGTCACCGCCATGCCGGTATTGGGCAGTCGCAATGCCATGAGTTGTGCCTCGCGCAATTCTGCCCAATCGTCTTCCTGAGGCTGCTCCGGAATATCCATATAGTTGGCAAGCTGTACGTACAAAAAGGGAAAATAATCCAAGCCCCAGCGTACGCGCCAGTCTTGGATCATGGCCGGAAACAAGGTTTGATATTGGTACGCCCGGCCGGCGTTGCTCTCACCCTGATACCAGATCACACCTTTGATGCCATAGGGAATAATGGGGTTGACCATGCCATTGAACAAACTCGAAGGGTAATTTTGGTAGCTGTTCACCTGAGGAAAGTCGGGCTCCAGCCCTGTTAGGTATTTCCAAGGTCCGGCCAGATTTTCCAGTACAGCCCCATTGGGTGCATACAATTTCATGCGATCTTCGGGTCCCGCAAAGTTGGCAGTGCCCCACCTATGTAGTAGGCGAACTGCGATAACATTTTTGCCTGATTTCACCAGCTTGGCTGGCACTGTAAACTCAGCGAAACGCGGCGAGCCGGTGGTGCCAAGTTCCTGCTCATTGAAATATACCGTTGCTTGATTGTCGATACGCCCCAAATCAAATTTGATCTCCTGACCTTTGAATTCCGACGGAATCTCAATCACCTTTCTCATCCAGACTATGCCCTTCAGGTCTTCTTTCCATTTGGGAGCGATCACCACAGGCCAGTCATTGGAATTGTAGTTGATTTTGGTCACACCAAGCTCCAGTCCTTTATTGGAAGTACTTATCAATTTGTTTTTTTCAGATTCACGCTGTCGGTTTGCCTCCATGTCCGCTTCCCAGTTGGGCTCTTGCTGCAGATCAGCCATTTGTTGCTCAAAATCCGGCAATGTTTTGAGCATTTCGGTGCTGGTCCAAGCCTCGGCTGCCGTGCCACCCCAGTTGCAGTTGATCAAACCAATGGGAACATTGATATCCTGGTGCAATTCTTTGCCAAAAAAATACGCTACGGCAGAAAATTCTTTGGCTATCTCGGGCGTGCAAATGTCCCATTGACCATCATTAAGATCATTTTTCGGTGCACTGGCTACCGTCCTCGGCACATAAAACATTCTTATATCTGGATAATTTGCCGCTTCGATTTCTTCCGCACCATTTTGGGCATTTTCCAGCTTCCATGCCATATTCGATTGACCAGAAGCCACCCATACATCGCCAAACATCACGTCAGTCAAGGTCAGCGCATCATTGCCTCTGATGGTGACCACATAAGGCCCGCCAGCCTCAAAAGGAGGCAAATATACCTTCCAGCGGCCATCTTTTCCCGTAAGGGTAGTTACCGCCATTCCCTGGATTTCGACAATGATTTTTTCGCCGGGAGTTGCCGTGCCCCAAACTGGCGCGCTCACATTGCGCTGAAGTACCATGTGATCAGAAAAAATCTGTGCCACTTTTACATTGGCCAGAGATAAAAAACTGCCAAAACAAAGGGCTAAAAACAAAAACCAGGAGGTAAGGATGTGTTGTCTTTTCATAATAATTGTCTATTAAAATCCACTCTTTGGGTTGAGTACAAACAAATAAGGCTTAGCTCACGCCTTTCGGGCTATATTCACTTCATCAATTTTACGCAGGCTTTTTATCCTGACTGCAATTTGATCAATAATAGACCACATCGCAATCGGGATTGCTCTGCTTAAAGTCCTCTATCTTTTTCGGCGATATTTTATTATTGTAGCATTTGAGCACCTTCAGGTTTTTTAATCCGGTGAGGTCGTTGACCTGGCGTACCCGGGTTTTGCAAATTCCAATACTTCCAGATTGGTCAGACCCTCTATCGGCGAAATATCCCTGACGTTGGTGCCCGAGAATTTCAGTTCCCTGAGTCGGGCGAGCGACTGCAAAGGGTCGAGGTCGTCGATCTGCGTATTGTCCAGGTCGAGTATTTCGAGCGTGACAAGGCCTGCCAGAGGCTCCACGTCTGAGATAGGATTGCCCGCAGCAAGTAGCACTTTCAGGTTTTTGAGATTGGCCAGAGGCGCCAATGAAGATATTCTGGTGTCCGTAAAGGCCAGCGACTCCAACCTGACCATTTCGCTTATCGGATTAAGGTTTTTGATGGAGGTACCGCTCACTTTCAATTGCTTTACACCGGCCACCATGTGTAATTGCTCACGGCTGGGGCGGGCATCCAAGCCATGTTGTTGCTTAAAGACATCTTGCCAGGCATCGTCCATATTGCCCCACCAACTGCGCAAGCGCTCAGATTTATAAACCACCACAGCATGGTCTATATCAAACTTGAGGTTATAGACATCGTCGTCAGTCACATAGGTAGAATCGAAATAGGCAACCTTAAAATGCTCCATCAAGTCCAGTGCCACCAGGAATTTCACCTTGCTGAAGTCAAAAATCAAAGTATCCAGATTTTTGAGTGCCACCAGTGGTGAAATATCGCTCACACCGGTATGGGAAAAATCGATGGTTCTGAGGCTGATCAAGCCACGGGCAGCCGCCAGATCTATCACTTTGGTATGGCTTCCTTTCAATCGCTCCAACTTACTCAAATGGGCTATCGGCGTGATATCGGAAATGGCCGTGCCCGAAAAATCCACTGTTTTAAGCAGAGGCATATATTGCAAAGGCGAGAGCTCATCTATGTAGGATTGCTTGCTAATGTCCACTTCTTCTATATGCAAAATGCGATGCAAGGCAATTGACTCTAATGAGTCGGGAAGCGAAACCTTGGGCTGCAACACAGCCTTCCAGTCGCTGCTTAGCCCATTCCAAAAACCGGCCAGTGCCTCGGTCATAAAAATCACATTGACTTCTGGTCTTGCAGAAGCAAAGGCTACGAATCCTTCCATGGAAAGTGCCGATCCGTCTGCAAATACCGATACCAGGTGATTCAAGCCGACCAATGGGGACAGATCATCGACCTCCGTTCGCTCAATGTTTAGGGTTTCCAGCTTTGCAAGTCCTTCCAGGGCGTTGATATTTTTTGTTTTAGTCTGGCTTAGGTTCAGATTCTTAAGATTAACTAACGGCGCCAGGGCTGCCACATCTTCTATAGAAGTATTGGAAATGTTCAATTCTTCCAGCGTTTTCATGCCCGATAGCAGGCCGATTTGTGCCAGGTTGGTACTGGAGCAGTCGAGGTCTTTGAGATGAAGCAGCACTTCGAGTGCCGGTAGACTGTCGATGACGGTATGTGCCAGATGTAGGACTTCGAGCTTATCAAAATTATTCACTACAGATATATCCGTGACCGGGGTATTGTCGATAAATAACTTTTTCAATGACTTGCAGTATCGCAAAGGCTGCAGATCTTCCACCATGGTATTGGAGCAATCGAGGTATTGAAGTGTAGTGAGGTTTCTGATGGGAAAAAGATCAGTAATATCGGATGAAGAAATATCGAGCTTGCGTAGATTCTTGAGTTGATCCAGAGGCTGAAGATCGGTAATGAGGGTACTGCCTGCCAGATTGATCTCCTGCCTAGACGCGGCTTTTTTTACATGGTCAATTATGTTGATGCTGTCTTCTCTCACCAGGCCGTCGGCCACGTAGGTGGAGTCTGAAAATTCATCGATTTCACTAAGACCTAACCCCGGTTTTACCTCTATACCGAGGCCAAGCAGGGCTTTCCATTCGTCACTGAGCGAAGCCCACCAAAAGGTGAGTTCCTGATTTCTGCTTAGTCGGGTAGTGTAGATACTGGCTATGCGCAGGTCTTTGTTGTCCTCATCTACATTTACCTCTATGTATCGCTCCATATTGGTATTGATGCTGTCCTCGTCTATGGTAATGCCTTTGAGGCTGCACATCAGCTTGATGGTGAAATATAATTTGCCAGCAGGGTTGACGTCGTGCGATATGTCTGTAATGTTGAAGTCGAACTGCACTTTCTTAAAGAAAAAATCGACGTCTTTGAGATAGGCCTGCACGTCTTTGTTGGTAACTACATCCCGGTTTTTTACCAGGTCATCTTCTACCTGCACTTTGGCATCTCTAAATAATTTGAGGTAGCTCTCATTAATGACTACATCCTTTTCTTTGGCCGATACCGACGGATCTCCGAGGATGTTTAACGTAAACCTGAGGTAACTGACCATCTGCTCTACTTCGGTTTTATACTGAGCCATTACTTCTTTGGGCAGTTTATCTTGTCCGAAGGAGGGTGTGAGGCCAGGCATGACAAGCACAGCCATGAATAAAAAATATCTTAAATACTGATTATTTCTCATAATGAATGTACTTGAGCAGAGCCTCTTTTTGATCTTCGGGAATTTTGGAGATATTGGAAATTAACCAGCCGCTGTTATTGCCCTGTCGGTTAAATTCCCTAAGCTGGAAATACCAATTGTCCAGCTGAAAAAAATGGAAAGAAACCTTTTCAACATTTTCGAATATAAGATCGCCCTTCTTAATCTCATACAAAAACAAGGTTCTGAAGTCAGGTTTGAAGCCTTCATCAAAATAGTACTCGACTGTGTTGGGTTCTTTGAAGACTTTGATCAGGTTCATGAAATCGAGCTCGTGGCTCATAGGATGTAGAAATTTTGTGGCCGCGGTGGAGTCGGCATAAAACAACTTGGTAAACGGGTAGAAATACACATTGTTGATGACCCATTTGATGCCGAGATTCTCTTTTTCCAATTCCAAAAACAAGACCGCTGTACGCGTCTGGCCGTTGAATTTGAATTTAGTGTCAACTTCGGCAAACCATCTTCCACCATAAAAATCGAGGAATTTAGCGTTGTCGTCATTGGTCACATCGGCGATGAATTCATTTTTTACCGATTCGGTGATATCGTTGTTTTGGTTATCGAACAACATCCTGATGTAGCTGGTGCGGTGCTCCTTGTGGTGGAAGTTTGGGTCACCTTCGTATATGCGCTTGCCGTCCAGGTTTTCCTCCGAATTGAACCGCCGGAAAAACTGATTGATTTGCTTGGTTTCGGCATACATAAACTTTTCTCCACCAAGATAGTGGCCAATCTCCTGCGCCATGGCTACAGCGCAAAAGAGTTGCATGATTAACACCAAAGTGGTCAATCTCTTCATAAAAGCAGGATTATTTATGCTTATCAACCCGGTTTGGTTTCAGTGACACGGATGTCGCCCAGCAGTACATCCCAAAATCCGATTACGCGGCCTTGTATCTGTGTTTGTTTGCGCTCTACATATACGGTAATGTCTTTTTTGGTAGTATCGACATATTTCATTCCATCGTCAGATTCACCTGTAAAACGTTGGTAAACCGTAATGACCCCAACATATCGGCCATCGGGCTGCCGTACCAGGTCGCTGATGTACTCGATATTGAACCACTCTATGGTGACCCGGTCGTAGTTCAGCGCCATTAATCGCTGAAAATATTCCCGAATGCCGTAATACTGAATATCGGGACTACTGAGAGAAGACACGCCCATTTGGCTACCTTCTGAGAAAAGCTCCAACGCACGGTCTATCACCCTGTTGGCTTCTGAAAATGGAGTATTTTTATTGCCTATGATGCTGATGTACTTGCCCAGGTCTTTTACCTTCTCCAACGCCAGCGAGTCGATGGCCTGCTTCCTTTCCGGACTGATCTCGGGCTGCGCCTGGGCGCCAATGACTAAAGAAAATACAATGAATATGGCTATAAATATGGATGATCTATTCATGAGGACTCAATTTATGTGTTAGCAAAAAAATCTTTATTTTTTTATCAATTCCAGTTCGGTGATTTTGCCATTGGCATCGTACACCACATTTTCTATTTTATTGCGATCCACCTCCTGGTCTTTGAGGTATTCCAGGTACTTTTTGATGGTAGTGGGTCGGTCGTAATCTACGATATCGCCCGACTTGCTAATGATGATGAGCACAGGCACGTCGGGAGACGCAAACAAGCCCAAAGCCTCTTCTATATATCTGTTGGAGGTGCCCAGATTGGAGCTGTTGGCAATCATCTTAAAATAATCGCCAAGTCCTTTTTGGTCTTCGACTTTCATATTTTCCTCGCGCTCCTGGGCTTGTTTGGCTGCGCGCTCTTTGGCCAGCATGGCTTCGCGCTCACGTTGTAGTTTTTCCTCTACCTGTACGATCAGTTGCTTCACTTCGGCGTCTTCTATATTCATATCCTTAATCACCTTGAGCCTGCTTTCTTTTTCGCTTAGCGAAAGTCCCGAATTGTCGCTAAGTAGTATTTCCAGGTCGGCTTTGGCTTTGGCTATTTTGCGGGCTTCGGCGGCGGCTTCTTGTTCTGCGGCTATTTTCTTTTGACTTTTGCACGAAAAAACTCCCGCACTGGCCACTACCATTAAGAGGAGGATTAAAATTCTATTTGCACTTTTCATAAATATAGAGTTATGAGGTTTGGTATAAATAATTGTTGAATTTGTATGCCGCTGGCGCTTTTGCAGGGCATTTTGGGATCAAACGTTACACAAAAATAGAAAAATAAGCATGCGTGTCATATTTATTTTAGTGTAGCAAATTTTATTTTACAACTTGTAACGGCCATACGGCAAATAAATTTGATATAGTCAGTCAATATCCAATAAAAACCATGTTTGAAGAAAGAAATAAGGGTAAAATAATCATTCAACTGGAGCAGGAACAGGGCAAAATCAACTCTACGATGCGCACCACAGGGCTGGCCAAAATCCCGGAAACTGCCATAACCACCCTGCTTGTCAACTTCGTTTCGCTGAGTCTGGAAAAAGGCAAAAACCCCAGGGAATTGATAGACAAACACTTCGATGCCATTGTGGAAATGCTTAGCAATGCAAAAAAGATCGGATAAAGAAACGATTAGGCCACCTTATTAAAAAATGATTTGTCGTGCGCGATAAAAAATGGGTAAAAGAGGCTATATGATACTATAGCCTCTTTTAATTGCATATCATTCAATGTGTATTTTTTTTGCCCAATAATCCATAAGTCGATTATTGGAGTTACGTAAGGCAAAATTATAACCGCCAACTACATACCAGTTGGGTTCAATTTCAACGATATTCTCAATATTCTCTTCCCCGCTGCCGCCAATATACTTCTCCCAAATTTTATCTCCGTTTTCATTAATTTTTGTCACCCATCCATCAACATTGCCAAATTCTGAACCATTATAATTTGGATTCCACATAATCCCACCAACAATATAATCATCACCTGAAAAAATAATGGATTTAGCATTTCCTGCTTGAGGGTCATCTGGAAGTATATACTTGAACCATTTTAAACTTCCATCTTTGTTAATGTTTGCCACTCTAAACCATGAGCCAACTAAGATAAAGCCACCATCTTTTTTTTGAATGATGTCATTGGGATAGTCCCAACTTGTTGTTTCGCCAAAACTATTCCTCCATAATTCTTCACCAACAGCACTTACTTTTAATGCTCCAAATAAATTCATATCCGGATTTCCGGTCATATTTGTCCCACCAATTAAATACCCTTCTTTCGCAATTAAATCTTCTAAAATACAAACTGCCATAAAATTGTTTAATGACTTTGTCCATAGTAAATCTCCATTCGTGCTAAGTTCTGAAACTGAACTACCTGAAAGTATTATATAGTTTTGTTTTAAATTCTGAATAACTGTATTTCCTCCAATATGACTCAACCATTGTACATCTCCAGAGCTAGATAATTTTATTGAACCATCTCTACCAGTAATAATATATCCATCATCAACAGACTGAAAAATATCTTCGTCTCCCATTCTACCTTCAAAACCTGCCTGCCATTCAATCAATCCATTTTTATCTAATTTTACTACCCATGTTGATGTTGGATACAGTACATCCCCATCATTACTTTCTGAATAACCAGTGAATATGAAACCACCATTAACTGTGCCTATGAAGTTGCCAGGATAATCAAATTCACTTCCCCCATAAGAATACTCCCAGGTACACGGGCTATTGGTGCCTTCTATGGCCACGGTAATAAATGACCCGGGTTTACCGCGTACATCGATTTTCAACACCGAATTGGCATTGATCGCCACACTAGTCACCAACCCTCGCATTTTTTTCTTAAAGTCGGACTGTCTGAAAATTACGTTACCATCTATGCTGATGATGGCACTGCTCACAGCCTCTTTTCCACCTCCATTTAAAACCGTTAGATAGTAGGGTGCTTTGTAGCACTCGATATTGGGCACGTTTAAGGGAACCTCAAAGATAGTCGGCTCTTGCCCCCCGCGCTTAAATTGTTGCGGCTCAAGGATATAACTTCCATTTTCACCTAGGATTGGTGTGCCGACACCTTCGTAATTTTCAGAATTTGGAAAAGGCAGCACATGGAGGTATTCGCATGCTGCAATAAGACAAAATGCCAATAAGGCATAGATAGAAAATCTTAGCTTTTTCATGTTGTGTGTGGTTTAGTTTATTAAAAAAATTCTGTAGAATATTTGATAAAAGCAATATGAAAAAGTAAAGCAAGTATTTAATTATTCAAAGAAAAAGTACAACTATTTAGCTAAATTATTGGAATTGAAATGAAAATACTTACGATGATCGTTACCGAAAGTACTTTGAACGATCAATGCATCGTGTACTGCTTTTTTCTTGAACGACACTGTAAATTTTCCCCTTGTCATCATTATAAGTTTAATAGTTTTCAAATTAAACTTACTGTCCGAATTTTCAGGGGATGATCAGCATTCCTTGCTCTGATTTGTGGCTCTTTTGGGGTTAAATACATCTGTGGGGATAACATCTTTCATTGCATACCATTAGGTGCTTCAATACAGCTAAATAATTTGGGTAGTTTTTTGGGTTGTTTTAACCTTAAACCACCTTAAACCACCTTCAAGCAATCCTTTAAAAACATGCCCCGAATAAACAGAAAAGGCCAGCTTTGAGTAAAGCTGGCCTTTGTTTCAGTAGCGGGAACAGGACTCGAACCTGTGACCTTCGGGTTATGAGCCCGACGAGCTACCAACTGCTCCATCCCGCGATGTTGAGAGTGCAAAGGTAGTAAACTTTCGCTTAATATCAATTGATGATATGCCTTTTGTGTGATTTATTTTTCGAAACACACTTTTTATCCGCTCTTTTTGCCAGATGATTCCGCTCAATCAGTCTTTTCCAGGCGAGGTATCGATTATGGCATTTATATATTTATTTTTACATCAAAAAAAAATGACGCACAAAGCCGGATTTGTAAGTATAATAGGAAAACCAAACGTGGGAAAATCTACCCTGATGAACCAACTGGTCGGTGAAAAGCTCTCTATCATCACCAGCAAAGCCCAGACCACCCGGCATCGCATCACTGGCATCATCAATGGAGCGGACTTTCAGGTGGTCTATTCCGATACCCCCGGCATCCTCAACCCGCAGTATGAATTGCACAAATCAATGATGCGCTTTGTGAGCAGTTCGCTCGAAGATGCCGATCTCATCCTCTTTGTAACTGACCTGTATGAAAAGTACGACAACGACGAAATGATAGACCGGCTCAACGCCGCCGAAGTACCCATAATAATGGTAATGAACAAAACCGATTTGGCCAAAGGCAGCCAGGCCGAAGACAAACTGGCTTACTGGCAGCAAATACTAACTACCCAAAAAACCTGCATGGTTTCTGCCCTCCATGGCCTTGGCATCGGAGCACTTTTTGACCTGATATTGGAGTTTCTGCCGGAGCATCCGGCATATTTTCCCAAAGACGAACTCACCGACAAACCAGAACGATTTTTTGTATCGGAAATACTTCGCGAAAAAATCTTCCTTAACTATAGCAAAGAGGTGCCCTACAGTTGCGAAGTGGTGACCACGGACTTTGTTGAAGATGAGAAAATAATAAGGATAAGGGTGACCATAAACGTAGAACGCAAAAGTCAGCGTGCCATACTGCTGGGCCATAAAGGGGAGCGCATCAAAAAAACCGGTACCGAGGCCAGGCTGGACATGGAGCGGTTTTTTGGCAAAAAAGTATTTTTGGAACAGCATATTAACGTAGAGCCCGATTGGCGCAAAAAAGCTTCTAAACTAAAAGGGTTTGGATATTAGCCATGCTACTGGTTTCGTATTCATCAACAAAAATCAAACATTATGAATTGGGAGCAATTGCTCAGTGACCGGCGCCCCGGAGAAAAAAGCACGCACTCAAATAAGCAGCGCAGCAAGTTTGAGCAAGACTACGACCGCATTGTGTTTAGCCATCCCTTCCGCATGCTGCAGGACAAGACCCAGGTATTCCCGCTTCCGAAGCAGGCTTTTGTACATACCAGGCTCACGCACAGTCTGGAAGTGGCCAGTGTGGCCCGATCGCTCGGCAAGCTGTCGGGCGAAAGGATAGTGGCAGCATATCCGGCTTTGCACGAAAAAGGTTTTACATCTGCCGACTTTGGTGTGATTGTTTCTGCCGCTGCACTAATGCACGACATGGGCAACCCGCCCTTTGGCCATGCCGGCGAAAATGCCATATCGGAATTTTTTATGCGACAGGATATTGCAGATATGGCACGGTCGGCCATGTCGCACAAGCAATGGGCAGATATCACCAACTTCGAAGGAAACGCGCAGGGTTTTCGCCTGGTAAACAAGCAAAACTACCAGGGCTTAAAGTTGACCTTTGCCACGTTGGGCGCCTTTACCAAATATCCGAGGGAGTCGAAAATAAGTGCGCCCGATCCAAAGCGCAAAAGCCAAAAAAAGTATGGCTTTCTACAGGGCAACAAGGATATCTTTTCAGAATTGGCAGGTGAAATGAATCTGATCAGGCTCGGCACTGCCGAAGATGCCGCCTGGTGCCGAAATCCGCTTGCCTTTTTGGTGGAGGCCGCAGACGATATTTGTTACAACATCATAGACCTGGAAGATGGCACCAACCTGGGGCTGGTAACTATGGCCGAAACTCAAGAGCTGCTGACGGAGATAATTGGAGATCAATATGATGATAAAAAGTTTCGTCAAATACACAGCCGCAAAGAGCAGGTAAGTGTGTTGAGAGCTATGGCCATCACAGCCTTAATAGGCGAATGCGTCGATAAATTTGTCGCAGAAGAAGTTTGCATGCGCAACGGAACATTCGACAAAGCCCTCACAGATCATATTCCCTCTACCAGGGCACTAAAAAAAATACAAGATTTATCAATTAAAAAAAATATATAAATCTGATCCTGTCATAGAACGCGAAATCGCCGGATTTGAAGTGCTCAATGGGCTATTGGACACTTTTGTACCGGCAGTGTTGCATTATTGCTCTGGCAAGAAACTCGGCTGGCACCACAACAGCCTGTTGAAGTTGCTGCCCGATGATTTCTATGATGATTTGCAAAAAAACAAAGATGTCTATGAGGCCTTGCTCGTATTGCTCGATTTTATTTCCGGCATGACCGACTCACACGCCTTGTCCTTGTACCGCAATATCAAAGGCATTTCCCTGCCTTCCGTCTAAAGGCGGGGCAGATGCTGGCCGGCGAATACTTAAGCTTTGACAAACCGAAAACGTGCCGTAATGCCCCAGTTGCCGCTGTAGTAGCGAAAATCATCGGTAATGCTAAGCCTTGGTCTCCAATCAATTCCTATTGTGATTGGGAAATCAAACAGGTATTCTACCCCGATGTCGCCGGCTATGGCCAGATCAAACTCTTCCCCAAAATAAAATTCAGGGCCGATGCCGGGGAAAAAACGCAATCCTTTGGGTCCACCATCTAGCGCAAACAACCAATCGAAGTACGTTCCGAGGGCAAAATCGCCCTCCACATAAAAAGCCGTGTGCAAACGCGGAGCTTTTGACAGGGGGAAGGTGGCATCTATGGAGAAATCATCCCCATACCTAATGCCGGCTTCCAGTGTGGACTGGGCCAGGCCAGGGCCTGCCAAAAAAACAAATGCTAATAAAGAGTAGAAAAAATTGCTTTGTTCTTCATAGTAATAAGGAATAAAGGTGGATTTAAAATATTTTCA
>JAAUQL010000117.1 GCA_012033595.1 Cyclobacteriaceae bacterium
ACTCTTCGAAATTCCAATCTCCGCGCGGATCCCATCCCAATGCATTGATAATACCTCCCCCTGCGAGGTAACCTATCAATGCTCAAAATTGGGAAAAATATTGAAGCTGCATCAATTGATATTATTTCAAAACATACATTAAGACCTGACAGGTTTCAAAAACCAGGTCTGTCTGATGCCTACTAAAGACGCCAAGTACAGAACAAGTCACCAATGAAAAGTGGATTTTCAATTGCTTTGACAATAGCTGGCGGATTGTTATTTTAGACCTGACAGGTTTCAAAAACCAATTCTGACTACTGTCTACCAAAGACGCCAAGTACAGTACAAGTCACCAATGAAAAGTGGATTTTCAATTGCTTTGACAATAGCCTGCGAATTATGACTTTAGACCTGACAGGTTTCAAAAACCTGTCAGGTCTTTCTGCTGCCTACTAAAGACGCCATGTATGGAATAGGTCACCAATGAAAAGTGGATTTTCAATTGCTTTGACAATAGCTGGCATATTGTGACTTTAGACCTGACAGGTTTTCAAAAACCAGGTCTGTCTGGGTTTTATTGCTACTTCAGCACGAGTTTCTTCACCACCACTTGCTCGCCTTGTGATAACCTGACAATATAAACGCCCTGCTTGGCGCCATAGCCGAGATTGAGGTTGATCCTTTGGTCGAAATTGCCGGCTGGGTATTCCTCACTTATCAGTTTATTGCCACTCAGACTGATCACCTCCAATACCAATGATTTGGAAAAGTCCAACTCAGAAATTTCCAAAGAGACCTGTGCATCCGTAGTTGGGTTCGGATACATCACAAAATCCATCGAGGCGTTGCTTAAAACTTTTTTCATGCGCACCAGAATCACATTAGAGTACTCGTAAGCACCATCATAATCAACCTGCTTCAAACGATAGTAATTATCGGGGTACGATGGTCTGGCATGCTCAAAACCGTATAGTTGCAATACTGTGGTAGTTCCTGCGCCAAATACTTTCCCGATTTCAGTAAACACCCTACCATCAACGGAATGCTCAACCAGAAAAAAATCATTGTTTTGCTCAGAGGCGGTCTTCCACGACAGCAACACCATATCATCCTGTTCTTTGCCTGTGAACGCAATTAGTTCGACAGGAAGTGGGTTGCTTGGTGTTACGCTCCCCAGGGTCACAATATTTTCGGAAAACGTCAATTCTCCGAAAGACTGTAAAGTTCCAAAAGCCTGACCGGCATCAAAGAAGGAGGCACCGCCTTTGCTGTCCCAATTTTGATTGGTATTATTCCAAACCATCACCGTTAAATCCTGCCTTTCCCCTGGAATGGGTGAAACATCGCTACTGCTATCCCAGCTTAAGCCGATCGTAGCTTTTTGCCCATCGCTACCAACTAGTCCATCATTTACAACCCAATATTCATTGCCACTGATAGCATCTATGGATACATCAGCCGGAGTGGTGTTGGTGACTATTGGGTGGCTAACCGGATATGCATTAAAGTATTCCGCAGTCCAGTTTTTGGGTGATGCACCCCCATTGGGATCTATCACACGCATAAAACCATAGCGTCCGCCCTTTCCAATAGGAAAGTCATTGGGTACAGTATTGTTGGTAAGTTCCCTTACAAACGGGCCATCGACATACCTGGTGGCGGTATTGGCGGTGGCAGTGTATCCGGTTATGGAGCCACTTTGTCTCAGACGCAAGCTGTTTCCGGCGTTTGTGAAGATTTTGCCATTGACAAAAGCCAATACACCTTCCACATCCACATCAGCATTGGCTGCAATGTCCCTGGTGATATCGGCAGCATTGATGACAGATAGTCCGCTGGCATTGTTTACTGTCAGGCTATTGAAACCTTCTGTACCGTAAAAATTACCACTGATATATTGCCTTGCCGTTCCGGCCATTATGATTTCAGAATCACCTCCCCCACTGTCAAAAGTGGAACCATCTGATTTATAAATATTGCCAAGGACAGTTGTTTCATTTGTTCCATCTGGTACGATCAATTCGACGTCATCCAGTATTTCCAGGTCTTCACAAACGCGCAACTTATGGTTATTTGGAACAGTCCGGGTACCCGAACCACTAAACTTCACATTGCGTATGGCGGCCAGGTCGCTCAAAACGGCGTAAGTGCCGGTACCGGCATATTCAAGCCCGCCACCACCGGAGCAATCGACGCCCGGCAAAAAAGTATCATAATCACCAGTAGGGAAAGAAAGTGAGGTAGTATTCGAGGTCAATTTGAGATTGCCCTCACCTGTCACGAAGCCGAGGTTATGGTTGTTGGTACCGCTGGCTATTTCGAGGGTGGCCCCCGGTTCGATGGTGATCTTACGGGTACGTACACTATTGGCATTATAAACCAGCGTATAGCCGGTCTTAATCACGAGGTCAAAGGAGTTGCCAGGGTTTGGTGCAACCCCAATTCCCTGATAAGATGCATCCACATACACATTACCCGTATTTGCCTCCTCTTTGGTAATAAACTGCTGTACCTGATCGGGAATAGCTGAGCCGCATAGCAAGTCCGTGCCATTGTCCTTTAACGTGACCCCGGCGGTATAAATCCCTTCGAGTGTAGCTTCATTGTTAGTGGTGAAAGGGAAATTCATCCAGCTATTGGCTTCATCAAAATCTGCTGTCGTAAAAACCTTGTCCCATGTATTGGATTGGTTAAAAAGACGCGCCGGGCCATAGTTTGCCACGGTATAATCCGTTGAACTGACCAAAAGATCGGCCGGATTATAATACATTTTCATGGATCCATTCAGGCCGCTGATCGCATTCGATTTCACAATCCAATAGTACTGCAGCACGTTCTCCGAATCAACAAGCTCTGGATCGGTGCAGCCGTTGATTCCTTCAATATCGTCCAAGTTGATGGGTGGGATATCTGCCACGGGCCTTACGGTAATGTATCCTTCCGATGAATTGGTGATATTGATGGTGACCGGGGTATAGCTGGTCAGTCCGACCGGATAGGTGAAATCGATACCTGTGCCGCTATATGCCGGGAAAAACTTTCTCACTCCAAAATCACGAATGGAGCTATTGGTCTGGATCATGCGGTTCACATTAAAGTCGCTGACACCACTCGCGCCAGCTTTGTTGGTGATGTTGGCTCCTACCGGAAATATGAGCAAATTGCCGCCTATATCCATCACGCCAGTATTGAGCACCAGTTTGTTGTTGACCTGAAAATCTTCGCCACTGTTCCCAATCACCAGTCCTGCCGCGTTGTTGAGCTCAACGGTTCCAAACTGGCTCAGGCCTACTCCTGTTCGGTCAAGGTTTTGCTTTTGCGTACCGTTAAAAATAATACCAGGCCCTGCCACATCGCTTGTATGGATGGCATCGTGTACCATATCCTTTTTGATATTAAAAGCATACGTAGTGGTATTGAGCGTGCCGCCCAACAGAGCGGCATTGTTGAGCACGGTTATGTTTTGAGATTGGGTCAATGTACCGGCACCAGATTTGGAAAAATCCCAGAAATTGGTCGTACCTCCGCCAGAAATGGTTGACGCGCCAGCCGAAGGAAAACTGGTAAGCTGATTGTTTAGCGTATTGCCGCTGGCAGTAAAAGTTCCATTGTTGACCAGACTATTATTGATAGTCAAATTAAAACCATTGGCATCGAAGGTACCTGTGCCGATATCCAACACCTCGACCGTGAGCGGAACCGCATAAATTTTAGCCGTCACATTCGTGCTCCGCACATTCAGGTTTTTCAATGGAATATCGGCATAAACCCCTAGCCTGTTTTGCGTTGCCGGAGTAGTACCAGTAAGCCCAAGTGTGATCACCGATCCGTTGGTAATAGCATGTGTTTGAGGTGATAGCAGCAATGTAGGCACGGTGGTGGAATTGTTGTGCCGAACTATGGTAAATTCTTCTCCTGCAAGTGGATCGATATCCAGGTTAAAGAAACTTCCGTCATTTTCGATCTCAAAAACCCCTCTGGCACTGGTGGGAGCAGCTCGCACACCAAATTGCGCTATACCCCCGGTCTGGGTGTATTTCAATATACCGGAGGTGGAAGTAGTTGAACGGCGCACTTGAGAGCCTACTTTGAGAGCACCTGAAGACAACACAATTTCAGCCTTGCCCGAAGCGCTGTATTCGATAAAGTTATTGCCATTGCCAGTGGCTGTGGCCATATCTACTTCTCCACCTGTGATGGCCAACTTGCCGTCCAGGATCATCCCGGTATTGTTGCCCGATATGGAAACTTTACCGGCTATAATTTCCAAGCCGCCAGAACCAGATGATGAGAGCGGGTTGTTGGTGTTTGGAAGGTAGAAGTTGCCTGTGGCAGCATTGGCCAACGGAATATTCAAGGCGGCATTGTTTAGAATAAGGTTGCCATTGAGTATTTCAATTGGTTGCTGATTGGTGACAGTAATGTCTGGCAATGTAAATTCAGAGTTAAAAGTAAATGTTGAAGTAAGGCTATTGCCTTTGTTCATCACTATTTTATATAAATCTGGAATAGCCCCTGCATTATAGGTATAAGCAGAAACATTATTTCCCTTTAATTCCAATACAGCATTATTTGCTGTTCCAATTCCATTATAAAGGTCGATTGAGCCATTATTGTATTGTATAATATTACCATGGACAATAAATTTATGACTAAGGGTAGTTGGGGAAGAATTTTGCACCAAAATTCCAAAGTCCGGCGTAGATCCATTCCCAATATTTACTGTATTTAAAACTTCGAAAACCCAGCTACCACCTTGACCAAACTCAATGAATCCATCTGTGTTATCCCTTGGTCTAATATTACGATTCACCTTTAAATTGTTGTCCACCACCAATATAGCTTCCTGTCCTATCGACAAATCATAATTTACAGTCGCATTATGCGCAATTCGCAATTTTCGTCCTGTTCCATTCTCGCTTTCAAAATCCAGATTTGGATAGATCGGTATGTTGGAGGGAATGATTATAGTAGAATTATTGTTGCCACTATGTACATAATTAAATGTTGAATTTGATTGAGCTGAAAAATCACCGATATCTCCAAATACCTGGGCTTGATCTGTATTGTTCAACCGGAGATAAAACTCACCAACACCTTTTATCTCATTTGCTGTAACCGACCTATTCTCATTCACGGAAATCCTGGGTCCCCATGGTTGTGGAGATAGCACCGATACATCGTCAAATTGGATAACAGCTACATTCACACTATAATTAGTGAGATTGTACCAATGTCTTCCATTCGAACCAGCCACTGCACTTCCATGTATTTTTGCAACGTCTCCAAGTTGAGGATAATCACCGGCAGTATTGCCATCGTATCCAACCAACGACCAATTATTTCCATTATCCCAAGCCATATCGTTCCCATTCCTCCTTGAGTAAAAAACCTGTGGCGCACCAACAAACCTAGTGCTTTGGCCTGTCGTGAAATTGGCGTTGATCAAAGGAAAGCCGGCAAAACCCGGATTATCAAAACTTCCCCCTGTGCTTGCGCCATTGAAAATAATACATTTCACATCGGGGTCGAAGGTTGAGGTAGTAATATCAGTTTTGTCTTCTGCCGGATTGGACTCATAATACCGTGTGTAAGCGCCACCGTCCAGGACATAACCGGGAACATAATTGGCTTGTTGGGTGCTTCCTGATGGCAGGTCTGCTTTATTACCATTATCAGCATTGTGGTAGTATAACCTTGCAGCAATTTTGGGAACTGTATTAAAGCCCTCATGCCTAAAGCGCCAGTAGTGCTCCAAAATTTCCCCGCCTGTGAGGTTAGAGGTTTGCATGACCTCGCTAACTACATTGATCTGGATATAACCATCATCAGCATAGTCCTTTATCTTTAGCTGGGCAGGTCTTGAGTAAATATTTGAATTTAACACACCCCCATCAGTAGTAAATCCGACTGGAAAAGTAATGGGAGAGATGTTATTTATTCTGGAACTTTCATCTTCTGCTGTCGTATTACCCTTGATCTTAAGTTTTAGTCCACCGTCGCTAGCTTTCCCATCCGTGAAAACAAGAATATTAGCTACAATACCCGTATTATTGATATTGATATAACTGCTGGTAGCCACATTGTTGTTGAAATAGTTACCTCCGCCATTGTTGATGTTCCAAATCTCATCGACAGTAAGTGTATGGTTCTTTAGGTAAATCCTTCCATTCCAATATTCCATCCGCTCTATATAGACATCGCTATTAAATTCAACCTGGGTTGCTGCTCCTACATTAAATCGGATGTTACCAAAAATAGCGTCATCAGTTGTTGTGATACTTAAAGGGGGATCTTCCCTAAAGCGAATTTGTGCCAATGAAGGTGTGCCACCTGAAACGGGATAGGTACCACTTGAATAGTAAGTGCCCATTCGTCCATAATTGGTGATACTCCCCCAAATTCTAAAAGTATAAGCGTTTTGATCCAATATCCCAGATAGAACTGAGGCATTGCCATTGATATCAAACTCGATACTACCGTTTGGATTGGATCGTGAAATAGTTCTAAGCTGGTTGCTGGCATTTCGTTCCAACACAAAGTTGCCCATCTCCAGCCTGTTGGAGCCTATGGCATTTTGGCCACTGTATAGGGTGTCGATGGTGGAGGTGGCCGAGGTCTGGTTAAAGTAGGTGATATTGCGGTGGGTAGGCTGGCTTGCAATATTATCATAATCGCCTGTGCCCCCGAATACCGGTTTATAAGTCGAATACCTCCCTACAAAGAAGCTGCCCCCCACATACACGTCATTCACATTAGTGGCCGAGGTCACGGGTTCAAACGTAACTGGATGGTTTCCGAGTGGATTGTTTTTAATATCGTCATTATATCCATTGATGATCAAGTCGTTGATCACCACCAATTTTTGGGCGGCAAGGGTTTCAGTTCCACCACCAGTCCCTGAGGTAGTTCCCGTTAGCACAATATCGCCAGCACCAGATATTCCAGCCCTCATGATCACATTATAAAAAGGAGCTCTTGAGGTAATCCTATATTCCGTGCTAGTATTCGAATTGAAAATTATTGTACCTCCAGTTACGTTCTGGTTAGCTGGATCTGCGTTGATGAACACAGTCCCGCGGGTCACGTCTACCCCCGGACCAAGATTGTTTCTGCCCTGAACCGTTAAGGTACCTCCGGTCATTTTAAAGACCGTCCCGGAATATGTCAGGGAAAATGCCGCATAATCATTATTGATACTGGCCGAAGTAATTAACACTGTTCCCCCATTTTGCTCGTAAGTTCCTTGTGCCGAAACGCCCTGAACCGAAGTGCGGAATTGATTCGCTCTCACATATCCACCATCAACTTTTAACTTTCCGACCAGACGGGAAGTGATCCCACTGCTCACATCAGCGATCAGCTTTCCCGCAGAAATTTCTACCACACCATAAGGCACTATAGCGGTACCAACCGTCTTTCTTACGAAACCTCCGTCGATCCATAGTCGGGCAGCAGTAGGTATGGCATAATTAGTCCCGGCACTTAACACAGGAATAATTATATTATTATCCAGTTTCACCGTACCCTTGATCAAAGCAAAGGCTACGGAATTATCAGCTGGGCTTGCATTATCACCATCCGCGTCATCATCGTCTGCCCTTCCCAATAACCTAAAATTGGCACTATCCGTGGCCTGCAAAAAGAGCGTATAGGTTTGATCTACCCCTTTGTCAATCACGATCCTGCTGAAAAAAGTAGTGTTGTTGCAATCGACTACCTGATCTTGCGTGCCACTGGTAAACGACGTCTCAACTGTCCCATTGGTGTCATCACTCTGATAATAGGTGTTGCCGGGATTATATCGATCTGCAGTACTTGCAAAATCAGCCCTGTTGGTAAATTTCACACTACCATTGTTGGTAAAATCGCCCTTGAGCTCGAAGGTGTGTTTGGTGTTGGCATTGTTGGTACTAATCGATCCGGAGGCTTCTACCAGGGTTTCCTTCTCCACGATTAAAGATCGGGAAGTAGAGCTGTTCCCAAACTGGAACTCACCTTTGCGAATGGTAAAGTTCCCATTGAGCACATAACTGCTCGCCAGTATCACCTTGTCCGTGTTGAGCGCACGGTTGATCAGCACATTTTTGAATGTACGGTTGGTGGGCAGGGTCAAGTCGCCCGTACCGCCAATCACCAGGGTACCTCCATTGTCCGGGTCACCAAAGCCGATATTGCCGGTGGTGACGCCAGCCGGGAAGTTTTCATTCCCACCATTGCCCTGAAGCGATATCTGACCATTTCCATTGATCGTGGTAAAATTGTGACCGGAAGAGGTGGTCAGGTAGAGGTTGCCTTTCACTTCTATGGAATTGATGGCGATGTTATTGGTGGCGGCTTGAATGGTGACCGACCTACCTGAGCGGATGATCACCTGGTCTTCGGGGCCGGGAGTTTCATCGGAAGGATTGTTGAATAGTGGTGCGGTAGAAGCGTCCAAGGTCCATGTACCGGGATCTATCCAGTTGCCATCCTGAAAGACGTACCAGGTATCGGTAGTGACCTGGGTTCCTTTTCCCAAGGTATAATATCCTGTCTTGAACCTGTTTGAAGCCAGACTGATTACCATTTGGTCGCCGTTAGCGATGAAATAATCATTTGCCACCACGCGCTCATAGTTTCCGCTGGTGGTCTCCCTGTACAACAACACATATTCTGAAGCTGCACCAATCGGCCCTAAGCCTGCATCGCCAAAGTCAAAGGCCATTTCCACTTCAGTAGCGCCCCCATCGACCACACTATTCTGCGAAGCTTCCACATAGTAGTCTTTTGCCCAACGGCTGGTAATGCCTGTGCCCAAGTCGGTAAGTATGCCATTGGTATGTCCAATGACCGGGTTGTGTGCAAATATTACAAACTCATTGGTGCCATCGAGGGTATTGTTCCTTTCTTTGACAGAAAACGCACTCGAACTTCCAGAGGCAGATACCTTGTCGGTGCCATTGGTGGTGCCTATGCCCATAATGTCTCCGATGTAGGCTGCATTGTAGTGAGCACCCACTGCAAAAAAATCATCGGTGATGGCGATGGTGTATTTTTGGCTGAGGTAGTTGTTGATGAGGGTCACTTGAGTGGAGTTTAGCCTTTCGCTGAACATGATGAATTCGGCAAAGTCTCCACTATAATTACTTCCAAAACTAAATTTGTAAAGATTATGATTGGCAAAGGTGCCAACACCTGCAACAGTTTTTAAAAATGAATTGTTCCTGAAAACCTGCTTCCCATTTGTTGCATTTGCTCTAAAACTCCAAATAGACGGGCCGCCTGTAAAAGCACCATTAATTCGTGCATCAGTTCCGCAACAAGTGCCAATATCAAAATAATAATTATTGCTATAGGGCAGGTGTGCTAAAAATCTCTTTTCTCCGAGACCTCCAGGGCCGTCCGAAGTCCCATAAATTGTACTATTCTGAGTAGTATTGGACGGGTTGTTTACCACAAATACCGTTGTTGCATCTGTTGGAAAGTAAGAAGTATCCAAAAAAGATGATGTTTTCATCACATTTGATCCGGAAAAACGGAGAATCGGCTTACCATTTAAACCAGAGGCCACATAGTCTGGTTCCGCACCAATTGATGACATATCCAGTCCAGATTGAGCCACGGAATTGTTCCATGAAGATACTTTGTTTGATACATCGTAATTAACAAGTGCATCGGCCTTATGCCAGGCATTCAATGTGCTCGAGCCATCAATTTTTCCTATCCCGGCAGGGCCTGTTTGGGCAATGGCTGTTGAAGAAAATAATGAAAATAAAATGAAAAATAGGATACAATAATTGCGGTCGTATCTGTTCTGCATAGGTCTAGTTATCAAATTGTTGTAATACTGCCCTGGCAATGGCATACTATCTTTACAAAAATATGGCAAAAATCGTAATATCATTCAAATACTTAATTTATTCCAAGGGGAAATGGTAACCCAAGTCCGCCTACGAAAGCAAAAAAGCAGTTGATGGTCGATGTTGTGATCATTACCCTCCATCAGAGGAACTGTAAGGGACTCTGATGCACGTTCAGTTGATGGTTGATGGTTGATGGTTAAAACTACAAACAGCTAACAGCTAACAGCTACAGGCTGGTAAAAACATCCAACAGCTTGAAGCTTGCGGCTTACAGCATAAAGCTACAAACAACTATTTCCCGTCCGATATTTTTGCCCAGCTATCCCTCAATGTTACCGTAAGGTTGAAAACCGGTTTTTCAGCAGTGGTATCGTTGTCGGCGCTAAAATATCCTTTGCGTTCAAATTGGAAATGCTCCAGTGGTCGGGCCTCCCGAAGGCTTTCCTCTACAAATGCCCCGCTGTTGATGCGCAATGATTCGGGATTTAGAAACTCTCGGTAGTCGCGCTCTTTGTGTCCCGCGGGTCTTCATCGCTGAACAACCTGTCGTACATGCGTAGCTCGGCAGATATTGCATGCGCGGCCGATAGCCAATGGATGGTGCCCTTCACTTTGATGCCGCTGGTATCTGAGCCACTCCGCGAATCGGGGTAATATTCGCACATCAACGTGGTGATATGGCCCTCTTCATCTTTTATCACTTCATTGCATTTGATGATGTAGGCATATTTGAGCCTTACCACCCCGCCTGGAGCCAGTCTAAAGAATTTTTTGGGGCATCCTCCATAAAATCATCCCGCTCGATGTAGAGCTCCTTACCAAATTTTACCGGTCTTTTCCCTGCTTTTTCATCTTCCGGATTATTGACAGCCATCATGTCCTCTTCCTTTCCATCCGGATAGTTGGTCAAAATTACCTTTATCGGATCAAGAACCGCAAATACCCGCTTCGAAATCTTGTTGAGGTCTTCGCGCACGCTGTGCTCCAACAAGGCCACATCAATAATATTATTGCGCTTGGCAATTCCGATTTTTCAGAAAAATTCCTGATAGCACGGGGCGTATATCCTCGACGGCGCATTCCTGATATGGTGGGCATGCGCGGATCGTCCCAACCACTGACATGGCCTTCTGTGACCAGCTCCAGTAGTTTTCGCTTGCTCATCACGGTATAGTTGATATTGAGCCTGGCAAATTCTGTTTGTCTGGGTCTATAGCCGTTTTTTTCTTCTAATATCTGATCCAAAAACCAGTCGTACAGCGGACGGTGCACTTCGAATTCGAGCGTACATAGCGAGTGGGTAATGCCCTCAATGTAGTCAGACTGGCCATGGGCAAAGTCGTACATGGGGTAGATGCACCATTTGTTGCCCGTGCGGTGGTGGGGTGCTTTCTTGATGCGGTACATGGCCGGATCGCGCAGGTGCATATTGGGTGATGCCATGTCTATTTTGGCACGAAGCACCTTCTCTCCATCGTTGTATTCGCCGTTTTTCATTGCTTCGAGCAGGCGCAGGTTTTCTTCAATCGATCTGTTTCGATGTGGGCTGGCTATACCCGGGCGGGTAGGCGTGCCACGTGTTTCGCTGATCTGCTCGGCGGACTGATCATCGACATAAGCCTTGCCATTTTTTACCAGCAGTACTGCCCAGTCGTACAATTGATCGAAATAATCGGAGGCAAAAAACTCATTGGCCCATTCGAAGCCCAACCATTTGATATCTTCTTTGATGGCCTGTACATACTCATCTTCTTCGGTGGCCGGGTTGGTATCGTCGAAGCGCAGGTTGCACTTACCCTTGTATTTTTGTGCCAGGCCAAAATTGAGGCTAATCGACTTGGCATGGCCAATATGCAAATACCCATTGGGTTCCGGAGGAAATCTGGTGATCACTTTGTCGCCATGGAGCTGGTTCGCGAGATCACGTTCTATCATCGCCTCAATAAAATTCAACGAAGGTTTTTTTCCTTGCTCCTCCCCTATGTTGTTGTGATCGTCACTCATGATGCCAGATTAAAATATTTATATTAGAAGTAGGATATCATTATCCTAAATGCAAATTTTTCCGCAAAGGAAAGAAAAATATTCAAGAAAATCAGACATATCTTGGCTTAAATTATATCTGCCAATGACTTGTTTTGCATCGATATCGCTACGGCTGACCCGGCAACACAACTCGCGCGCTCTTTGGCTATTCACCGTGGATAAATCACACAGCTTACATCCGTGGGTTCACAGGGCTAATATTTACAAATCCATTTTTATCAATATTTAATATAAAAATTGTGATAAAATAGCCCGCATCATCGTCTTGAAATGTGGCGCTTAATTTTTACATAATACTTATGGGCGACTATTTGCCAAAAAAGCCTCCTACATACTTACACTCCTTTTATTCTTCCCTACCCGTCTTATTTTCCTTTCTTCATTTTCAGCCATATTTTTATGTACATCAAAAAAATGAAAAGGTGAAAAATGTACTATTGATCCTACTCGTTCCGGCACTCATGGCCTCATGCGCCAAAGACGATGCCGGCCCCCTAGATTTTAATGTTTTGAAAAACCTTCCTGCCGATTCTGGCGGTGTTCAAAAGGCACATGTGCTAAATTCGACCGAAGCGCCTTATGGTTTTTATGCCTACACGCCTAGTGCTTATACCAGCGATGGTCCCGAATATCCTCTGCTTATTTTTTTACATGGCATGGGCGAAATAGGAAATAGTGCCTCAGACGCCAAGAAGCTAGAACTGGTATTGCGCAACGGGCCACCGATGCTCATTAAGAAAAACAAATGGCAGCCCAGATATCCTATGATCGTGGTTTCTCCTCAATGCCACCATGGCTGGTGGGAATCTGCTAAAGTGCATGAACTGATCACCTACCTGGCGGAGCATTATCAAGTGAACAAAAAAAGGATTTACATCACCGGGCTGAGCATGGGCGGATACGGCACTTTTGGCTATGTGGGTGACTACGGTGACGAAAGTTATGCTGCTGCCTGCGTACCTATTTGCGGGGGTGGAGACCCCAAAGAAGCAAAAAACTTTGGGAATACGCCTACGTGGAT
Source organism: Cyclobacteriaceae bacterium (assembly GCA_012033595.1). GTDB lineage: Bacteria > Bacteroidota > Bacteroidia > Cytophagales > Cyclobacteriaceae > JAAUQL01. The sequence goes on from JAAUQL010000117.1 coordinate 12,895, forward strand.
TTTTCATGGCGATGCCGACGGAACAGTAAACGTGAATCAATCCATTAACATGGCTACGAACATCAACAATCTGAATCCTGCACAAAAAGCCAAATTGACCATCTATCCGGGGGTGAGCCACAATTCATGGTCGATGACCTACGATGGTACCGGCATGGGCAAAGAAAGCAAAAACTACGATGCCTTTTCACAAAGCATATACGACTGGATGTTTGAGCACGAAAAGCAGCTTCCCGAAACAGCAAAGGAATAGAATGCAATAGCAAAAGCCTGACTGAAAAGTCAGCTCATGCGAAAACTCAAAAATCCTTGGGTCATTTAGCGCACTCTATTTTTAGCTTTTGAGCACTGGGCGTTATTAACTTTTGGTTATGTGGCGCTTTTTCCGGACATTATGAACAGCTAATAAAGGGCCTGCAATGCCACCTGCCTAAAGAAAACCAACAGATATAAAAAAGCGCCGGACTAAAATGATCGCCCGGCGCTTTTTTTATACTCTTCGACTTTCGTCTCCTCACTTAGTATTCCTTGCGTAACTGATAATACACTTCGCTCCACTTCAGTTCATTTTGAATTGGCGCAAATTGGTATCGTCATCTATGACGGTAAGCTCTATGTCGAACATATCGGCAAAATCTTCCATAAATTCGGTACTGATCGCCTGGCTATAGCAGGTA
>JAAUQL010000118.1 GCA_012033595.1 Cyclobacteriaceae bacterium
TAGTTCAATTGGATTTGTTTGCCTTAAAAAAGGGGGGTGTTTTTCAAAATATCGAAAAATCACCTTAGAACTCAATTTTAGACCCTTTTTTGCCTAAATTGGAATTTGGTCGGATGACAATAATTTTATATCAAGAAATTATGGCTTTTGAATGCATACTGACATCATTTACATAGAAATGAAAAAACACCCCCAATTTTATTCAGCAAGTATTTTTAGTTGTAACGTATTCATTATCAGACTCAATCCCCTAACCCCCTTCTCCAAGGGGGAATTAGTCGGACACCAGTAGTAAATAATTAAACCATACCAAAGACTTGATACCATCTCCTTAAAACATACCACTGCACAACAAATTCAACAATTAATAAAATAATTGTTGAATTTGTTGTGCATTTTATACCTTTACCGAAAACCGTATTTTAGGAATATGAGAACATTGTATCAGAAATTTGAGACGCTTTTACGGAATACAACCATGGATTTTAAGCGGTATCTGTATGAAAAGGTTTCGTGGAACAGCCGAATGGTTGGGATTATCGGTGCACGGGGGGTTGGAAAAACAACCATGGTTTTACAGTATATCAAGGAAAAACTGGATAGCAAAAAAGCACTGTATGTATCGGCCGACGATATGTACTTTAGTGAAAACAAGCTTATCGATTTAGCGGATACTTTGTATAAAAATGCAGGGGAGTATTTATTTATAGATGAAATCCATAAATACGCTAATTGGTCTCGTGAATTAAAAAACATGTACGATTCCTATCCTTCCCTGAAAGTTGTATTTACTGGCTCTTCAGTGCTTGATGTACTTAAAGGATCTGCTGATTTGAGTCGCCGTGCAGTAATTTATAACTTACAAGGACTTTCGTTTCGGGAATATTTAAATCTATATCACAAGCATGAAACAAAGGCCTACTCCTTAGAGCAAATAATAAATAATGAGGCGAAATTTGATACTATTCAACACCCACTACCCTTATTTAACGACTATTTAAAGCGTGGATATTACCCGTTTGGTATTGAAAACGAATTGCACTTACGTTTAGGGCAAATTATTGTGCAAACACTGGAGTCGGATATTCCTCACTATGCAAACCTTAATGTTGGCACAAGTCGCAAGCTCAAACAATTGCTTTCAATTATTGCCGAAAGCGTACCCTTTAAGCCCAATTTTTCGAAAATTTCAGAAATGATAAGTGTGAGTAGAAATTCCTTAGACGATTATTTTACATACATGGAAAAAGCCGGACTAATAGGGCAGTTAAGAAATGAAACAAGCGGAATTCGGGGATTAGGAAAAGTTAACAAAGTGTATTTAGATAATACGAATATCATTTTCAACTTAGTCGGCAGCAAATCAAATAGCGGAAATTTGAGAGAAACATTCTTTTTCAACCAAATGCGTGTGAATAATAAAGTCATTTCTTCACGTCAAGCTGATTTTGTAATTAATAATTACACATTTGAAATTGGAGGAAAGAATAAACAACAGCACCAGCTGGAAAGTGACGGAAAATCATATGTCGTAAAAGATGACATAGAATTTGGTTACCTGAATGTTATTCCTCTTTGGGCTTTTGGACTAAACTATTAAAAAGCAGTCCAAGCTCATTGGCTCTTTTTATGGCACTTAATCGGTTTTTCACATCTAATTTTTGGTAAGCGCGATAGAGGTGCTTCTTAACCGTATCCAATGAAATGAATAATTTTTTCGCGATTTCCTTATTTTTGAATCCCTGCGTAACCAAAGTTAGGATTTCTATTTCACGCTTTGACAAAGCATTCAATTCTTGCTCCTGGTTTCTGCCTGGTGCGGGATCATTGAAGGTGGCTGAATTTTGATCAGCATCAAAAGCGTGCAGAAGTTCAATGACCTGAATATTGTTTGGCTGATCTTCTGCAATATCCTTTAGCAAATGATGCATGATCTGACCATGATCAAGAAATGGCCGAAGAACCCCTTTGCTTTCTGCAATTTTCAGCGCTTCATGCAGGACACTTTTGGCCTGTTCTTTTCGTTTATGCCTGAAGTGAATTACAGCCTGCAAGGTAAGTGCCTGGATCAGGAGGTTTTTATTATGACGCGATCTGCCCATCTCCAATAGATCCTGAAGCATCACCTGACCTTTTTCCTCCTGTTGTGTTTGAAATAAGAGCTTAACCTGGGTTAACTGCGGTATGTAATAGAAAAAGTTAGGCGGTTGTGGTTCAAAATTGGCTAAAGCTGAGACCTCCCTGGCACGATCAACATCATGGCGCTTCAAATAGTATTCAACTTGAAAAGCTTTTACCATTCCCTGGAATGGTTCCATGGCAAGCTTCTGTGCCAATTCTTCGCATTCCGCAATACACTGCTCCACATTTGGCCATACTTCTTCGGCCATGTACGATAAACATTCGATAAAAAAATACTGAATTACCCAGAAAGGCCGGCACGCAAAGCGATATTTTCTAAGTTCATCGTGTAATCCGGATACTTTTTCAGGCTTATTATTTACGTATGAATGATAAGCCATGCTATATATACCAATCACCCAGGATCCAGGGTATGTTTTTGGAGAACATAAATTTGCCAGGGATGATCCATCTTGGTATAGATGAGCTGTATTTCCCTCAAACAAATTAAATATCAATTTTCCCTGTAGCAGACGCATTTGAAAATATTGGTCTGCATTTGCCAAGGCTCGATATTCACTTTCTAACCTATCCATTCCTGCCGAAGCTTGGCCGCAAGCTTGCTGCGCAAAAGCATACCAACCTGTCGAATGTTCCCTAAAAAAGTTGGGTTTACAAGCAGGCAAAAACTCCATACTTTTTTCTCCATGATGAATGGCTTTTTCAAAATCTCCACGCATGTATGAAAAGTAGGTGCTTACTGCGTGAAATTCGCCTATCAATTGTTTTTCATGGTCATCGCGATCGCTTTGTCCATATAATAGTTCCTCTGCCCTCGAAAGATATTGCTGCATACCATTAAAGTTGGCATTGTAATGCTGCAGTATGGCCAGAATCAGCAAAATCTCTGGATTATTATTCCTTATATCTTCCGGGAATTGATGGGTCAATCGATCAAGTCTTTGAAGTTGTTCACGATTTAGAAGATTATGGCGGAATCTTGAAAAAAGACCTAAGGCAAAAGTCATATCCTTTGATCTAGTCGCATAATTCAATGCCTCTTCCAGAAGTCCCTTCTCTTCAAACCAACTACTTGTTGCTTTATGGAGTACTTCAACCACTTGCTCATTGAAGTATTTCACAGAATATTGTCTTATCTGGCTCCTGAATAAATGATGATATCTGTACCATTCACCAGCCGGATCCAGGGGGATAAGAAAAAGGTTTTTCTCCTTTGCTTCTTTCATCAATTTCCTGGTTGCCTGTTCTGATAAATCAGAATCATCTATGGAAGCAACCACGAACTTACCAATTCTTTAGAAAACCGATCCATCAAGGTGGTAAGCTCGAGAAATTTTTGTACTTCGACTGGCAATCCTGAAATCACAATCTCATCCAATAATTCTGAAATAACAGAGACTCCGCTGTGCAAGGCCTGAATCACTTTTTCAATAGATATTCCTTCAGCTAAACCCATTAGCCCCACAGTAATCCCTGTGATCCATCCTTCAGCCTGATTCACAATGGTCTGCACCTGTTCATCTGTCGTTTCTGATGCAACGAGTGAGCGAAGTTTGATCGCCTCATCAATGGTAAATGCCAGATCTCTCATGCGTATCTCATTAACCTGAAACTGCGCACGCAGCCTGGCCAGATGAAGTGGAGGATCCCGCTGCGTTAAGACAACCAGCTGAAATTGCTCAGGCGGGTATCTCAGGATGATATTGATGATTTCATGGATCTTTTCTTCCCGGATTATATGATAGTCATCCAGCACTAATACAAAAAAGTCCTCCAGTTGGTCAATGTCGTTAATAAATGTAGTAGCTATAAGGTTGGAAGGAAGATTGACACCTTGCAGCAGAGACTCCAAACCAAAGCTTTTTTTGGGCCATTGCTCCTTTAGTATGGTTTCAAGGTAGGTGAGAAAAACATGAGGATCGTTGTGTTCCTCATCGAGGGATATCCAACCGTATTTATGCCTGGTTTCCTCTAGCCACAGGCTAGTTGTTACACTTTTGCCACAACCCGTGGCCGCGGAGATCATCGTCAAAGGAAGTGCGATATTGGACTCAAGGCGATCAATCAGGGCCTGCCGCTTTATAAATTCTTTTCTTATTGTCGGCTTGTATGTTTTGGATTTGAGTACAAGCACCTCATGAGCATGAACGTTTGATTGGACTGATTGTATATCTGCGTTTTTTAATTGCCGTTTTCCCATTCTTTAGTTGATGCTCAATGTTATGTTTTGAACTTTAGAATTGCCTACATAATAAATAAGAAACGCCAACGATCTCTTTTTCAGCAATTGAATTATGTTTCTAATTTAATTTGAAAAATAATAAATTACACATAATCAATTTTCACAATGTTAATTCTTACTACTTATCTGTCAATTTTTCAAAGCTAATAAATTTGAGGATAGTTCACAGATTAAATTGCCATAATGCAAGATGCAACAGTTTGTTTGGCTATTTTGTTAAAACAGATAAAAATAACTAATAATCGTACTTGCAATATCACCAGTATTGTAGATCCTTTTATGTTTTTTCTTCAAAAAAGAATTTCTTCCTTTACCCTTCTATCATTTTCAAGGATAATCTTTCTTTAATAATTGTCCTTTTATAAAGAATAATTATTCTTTGTTTCTTATAGGAGCTTTGTAGTTCGTTTCTGATTTGCTGAAGCTTTTTCTGATCCTATGGTGATCTTCAGACTGGTTTTGGGTTTTCATTCCGTTCAAGTTGCGCCAAATCCCCTGTGCAAATATGAACAGGCCTGCCTCGCCGGCAGGCGGGCAAGATGTTTTCTGACAGAATCCAGAAGAGTTTCCCGATTCAGAAAACACATCTTGCAATGACTGCACCGGATAGTAGTAAAGCATTTCTTTTCCCTTCAAGCAAATGGGATAAACTTTCTAACTGCGAGAAGGTGAACCGAGCTTTCAAAGCTCTTACTCATCGCTAGCATTCCGAAGTTTGAAAATTGGATTTTGCTGTAAGGGAAGAAAATATATATTAATTACAAAACCATCCTACTATCCTTACTACTTACTACAACTTGAAAAAGGCAAAAACCTTGTTTATAGGCCATGTGGAAGGATTCGGGTATGATGTGTAGTGAGTTGTAGTAAGTTGTAGTAAGATGATATATAGTATCTTACTACAATATAACTAATTGAAAACAATCAAGTTAGAAGGCCAGTAGCAAGGTAGTAAGATGAAATTCATTTTTTGGAGTTTATAAAATATCCCCGGATCGGGAATGATTCAGTCCTTTTCTGGCTCTGTTTGAAGCCTGCCATCTTCAGGGCTTTGCCAATATTTATGGTACTTATTCGCATCCTGGTATGTGTGTGCTCTAAAAGAAATTGTAGCACTTCACTGGCGGTCCAAAAATATTCATGCTCTTCTGGAGTGCCTGGAGCCAAATGCTTCAATATCAATTCTAACTCAGGTGTGCTGAGTTTGTATTGATTATTGATGATCTCATTGTGTTGTATTTCAGAAGAAGTTAGTTCATAGGGATAATTGGCTTTCCATAGCTGATAGGCCTGGCTCCAGACAATGTTGATATCCACTTCGAAAGTGTAATTCCAATTGATACTTTCAACCTCAAAATTGAGAAAACGAACTGAACCAGTTTCGTCATTCAGAAACTGTGTTTTGTTCGTGGATCCCATAAAACTTGCTATCCTGGGAAGCATCGAAGCTCTTCGCTCAAAAGGCAGCCTCACTTTAATTCTATCTTTAGAAAAGACACTTTTCAGACTATTGATTTCATATTTACTCATGGTTGAGAGTTCATCCATATTTATCAGAAAATTTTCTGTTAGCGCAATCAGACCATCCTTGTCCGTAGAAATGTTCTCAGCCATATATCCTTTCAGATTTGGAGGACACAAAAAACGCATGAATGAAGATTTGCCAGAATTCTGTCTTTCACCTACGAGGATCAAGGCTTGCTTGTTATAGTAGGAGGCATCATGACAGCAGACAATGGTTCTGATCATCCATTTTTTAAGGTGATTTATGAAATCCTTTTTTCTTTCAATAGCAATGAATCCTGCTAGATATGCAAGGTAATCTCCATGAACAGCACTGTCCCATAATGATCCTATACGCTTGAAGTAGTTGGTAATTGGATTGTACCTGGGGACAAAATTAGAATTCAATAAAATACTGATTTGCTGAAGAGACACCTTGATATCATTAAGATGCATCATTCGATAGATGTTTGATTCATTTAGTGGACTGAATTCGTTCTCAGCTTTGCTTTTATACTCTACCATGTTTGAGATGGTATTGTATCGAAGATCAAAGTGCTCAGAAATAAAGGTTTCAATCGTTTTTAGTTTACTGGAAGGTTTTTGAGCCATAATTGGATATTGGTCTTACTTAACGCATTAAAAAAATACAACTAAATAGAAGTCTCCTACATGCCTATATTCAATTGCTTTCCTTTTTCAGATAATTGGGCGTTCACTTGATTTTGGATATCCAGGACAGTTTTGCGCTTGCCGCTTTGCAGGTATTTAGTAAGCTCAGATTGGTGGAAGTAAAGTTTCTTTCCTTGTTTGAAATGTGGGACGAGTAATTTGGAGCACTTACCATATAAAGTGGCCTTGGCAATTCCTAAAAATGAAGCTGCCTCATCAACTCCCAGGAATGATTCTTGGTCATTTTTCTTTTTAGTTGGCTTCTGATCTAATGCCTTATGAATAGCATTCTCAACTAGCTTTTGAATTTCGGTTTTAGTGATGGTTGTAATAATGATTTCACTCATGTTTGTTTTGGTTTTTTGATTAATTGATTATTTCACTGATCTTGACCCACCTGTTTCAGTCCAAGCTGACCCACCCCCCGACCGGTGGATCTGGCCGCTAATTTATCGATTAAAATTTATTTGTCATGTCGAAGGGATTTACCTTTCAAATCTATTCTTTGGGCGTTGGCCGTGAGCCGGTCCAAGATGGCGTCTGCCAGTGTCGGATCACCGAGGTATTCGTGCCATTTCAAGACCGGGAGTTGTGATGCGATCAAGGTGGCCTTCCGCTTGTAGCGGTCCTCCAATATTTGCAGCAACGCCAACCTGTTGTCCGCACTGAGTGGCTGCAGGCCGAAGTCGTCCAATATAAGTAGGCTTGTTTTCTCTATCTGGTTGAGCAGCTTTATAAATGTGCCGTCGAGTTTGGCCAGGGTCACTTTTTCGATAAAACGGTTCATGTTCAGATATAGTGTTTTATAGCCCAACTGGCAGGCCTGGTGCCCGAGCCCACAGGCCAAAAAGCTCTTGCCACATCCTGTGGCCCCGATCACAAGGAGGTTTTCTGCCCTCTCTATCCAAGAGCAATCTGCTAGTGAACTGACCTGTTCGCGGGTCAGGTTGCGCTCGGTGGAGCACTTTATTTCCTCTAGCATGGATGCGTACCTGAGCTTACTCAACCTTAGGTATAGATCGGTGCGCTTGGATCGTTTGTTTTCGATTTCATGCTGTACCAGTTGTGCCAAAAGTTCATGTGCCCCGGGCTGGCTTTGCACCGGTAGCGAAAGCACGGCTTCATAACTGCGGGCCATGCCTTGGAGCTTGAGCGTCCTTAATTGTTCCAATGTTGCTTCTCTGTTCATTCGTTCATTATGTTTAGTGGTCAAAATTTTCCGGGCCACGCACATTGTCGTGGGCAGGGGTCTTGAAATCTTTGTCGTGGGCATTGCCGAGTTGTTTGTCCATATTGTTTTTCAGGATGTTGTCCAAAATGCCATAATTGACCTTTGGCCCCAATGCAATGAGCGTACAGGCTGCTTCCAAACGGTCCAGGCCATATTTTTTCCCCAACCGTAAAATGCCCAGGCAGGAATTGTAGGTTTGTTCGGGAAAGGCTTTGGACTTGAGCACCTGGGCAATGGCCTTATTTGTGTTTTTGCCGGCTTTTGCCCCTTCGCGCAGGAAATAGTCCGCGTCCCAACCCTTTTGGTCCATGATGGCCTTGTGGTTCTCGGGCATGTGGTCTGACAGGGTGCTGTAGCCATGTTTGCGGTAATTGCGGACATGGATGGCTATCCTCTCGTGCTGACAATATATCTCTACTGTATCGTTGGTGTACACCACATCTGCTTGTTTGCCGACGTAGCGGTATGGCACGCTGTACTGGTGCATGTCCTGGCCGAGTATAATGTGGTAGTTCCGCTGTATTTTGGCACTCACCTTTTTCTTGACTTCAAAAACCTCAAAGGGCAAGGGCTTCAGGTGGGGCTGCTCATATTGTAGGAAAGCATCTTTCCTGCTATAGTCGCGGCCTTTGAAGTTGCGGCGGTTAAGCTCATCAAGCTCTTGTAATACTGCGGCGTTGAGTTCCTTGATGTCATGGCATTGTATGTCCATTAGCTTGCCATAGATGCGCCTATACACCACGTTCACGCTGGTTTCTACAGTGGCTTTGTCACGGGGCTTCCTGACCCTTGTGGCCATGAAAGTGACCTGGTAGTGCAAGGCCATCTGTTCGATCAAATCTGTAAAGGAAGGCTCGTAACGGTTGGCTTTTTTGACCGCACTTTTCAAGTTGTCGCAAAGGATGCATTGGGGCGCCCCGCCCAAATACCGCAACGCGTTTGATATCCCCTGGATAAAATGCTCTTGTTTTTGACTGGGCAAAGCCTCTACGTAGATGTAACTGCTATACGGCAGGGTGGCCACCAAGACTTGGCAGCCCACTACTTCACCGCTCAATTTGTCGGTATAGCTGAGCTTGTCGCCCGCAAAATCCACCATGAGCTTTTCTGCCGGGCGATGGTTGAATATGGCCGTAACGTCCTTTTGACCGATATAGCCGTTGAGATAGGCGCAAAACCGCGTATAGCCGTATCCATCAGGGTGCTCTTCCCTGTACTTTTCCCAAATCAATTGACGTGTCATATGGCGTTGTTTGAGCTCCGCGGCATAGCCGGGAAGCAGTGGCTCCAGGGCCGTGTGCTTGCCATTGAACAATGGCGAGGGGCCTTGGTCAAATAGCACTTTGGCCAACTCTGGGCCATTGAGATCCAATGCCGCTTGTATTGATAGACCCTTCTCTTCGATCGTGCGCAGGTATGCCCTTATCGTGTTGCGCGACATGCCTGTGGTGGCCGTGATGGCACGTATAGAGGCACCATTTGTTTTCTGTTGCAATATCTTGCGTATCTGTTCCATAGTCTTTGTTTTTGCTGCCATTCCTTTTGCTTTTATCCACAAAGGAAATATGATCCAAAGACCGGTCGGGGGGTGGGTCAATATAAATTGAAATGCCCGGGTCAACATCCATTGAAACAGGTGGGTCAATTTGAAGTGAAACGCCTGGGTCAACATCCATTGAAATGGGTGGGTCAGTTTAAACTGAAATGGGTGGGTCAGTATGGGGTGAGATTATCAATTAATGATAAAAGTCTCAAACCAAGCACAATGAAATCGTATTGTCAATGGGGAATTCACCCCATCTTTATGGGGATTTTACCCCAATTTTGAGGTCTTAAACTCTCAAATGGATTAATTACGGATTAATTGATTGTTCTAATAGGTAATATAGGCATGCTAAGTTGAATGGCATGTATTATTATGACGATCAATGAAAGATTACATCGTAGAGACTATTGTATATCGCGATACGGGGTATTTTTACACAAATAATTGATATTCAATATATTTTAATATAATATTGCATATCGCGATACAAGATATTTATGAACAAAACCATTCCATCCATGCGACCTCAGGATGTCGTAATACTGATTAAAGTACTCCTTGAAGAAGATAGAAACTGGACACAGGTTTCACTGGCAAGGGAATTGTTTATGAGTCAGTCGGAGATTAGCGAATCACTATCCAGGTCCAGGTATGCACGACTCCTATATGATAGGGGAAGAAAGGTAGCAAGACAATCCTTTATGGATTTACTGGAATATGGGATACCTTTTATTTTTCCGCAGCATCCTGGGAATATAGTCAGGGGCATTCCTACTGGTCATAGCGCTTCACCTCTCAAAGAAGAAATTCTTAGCGAGGAACATTATGTTTGGCCCTATGCAAAAGGATACGTTCGCGGTCAAGGTGTTTTACCTTTGTATCATTCAGTCCCGCAGGCAGTTGAGCTGGACAAACAATTATATGAAATGTTAGCGCTAATCGATGCCTTGAGAGTTGGAAAAGTAAGGGAGAAAAATCTGGCGTTGGAATTATTAAAAAAGCGAATTTTACTTTGAAAAATACTCTTTTAAATAGAAAGGCTACCATCAAGATTGCAAACGCACTGGGAGAATTAAACAAAGATGTTGTATTTGTAGGCGGAGCTATGGTTAGCCTCTATATCGATGACCCAGCAGCTGAAGATATTCGGCCTACGAAAGATATTGATCTCACCTTTCAAATCACCACTGTAGGAAAATTGGAACAATTGCGAGAGACCTTAGCAAAGAAGGGATTCACTCAAACGCATGAAGATGATATCATCTGCCGGTTTAGATATGACGATATATTGGTTGATGTCATGTCAACTGTAAGTGTTGGCTGGGCGCCAAGTAACCGATGGTTTATGCCAGGATTCCAAAGAGCTGTTAAATATTATTTGGAGGACGTAATAATCAAGATACTACCATTGACTTATTTTCTGGCATCTAAAATGGAAGCATTTTTTGATCGTGGAATAAATGACCTGTATGGCAGCCATGATTTTGAAGACATTCTCTACATATTTAATTACACAAGCACATTAGAGCAACAAGTATTCTCTGCAGATGAGGAAGTCAAATTGTATTTAACTGAATGCATCAAAAACATATTGAGTAGGGATAAGATTTTGGCAGTCATTCCTGGCCATTTATACTATGAGACTGCAGATGAAAGGTTTGAATTAATAAAAAGCAAATTGGAAACAATCATCAATGCTACTCATTGAATTATATGGATTAAATAATTTATCACCTATTGTCTCAGGCCTGAAATCCATACATATTGTTAAGCTCCTTTAGCATTTAAATCAGATAACATTTATGTTTTATCTCATGATAATTGTTATTTATAACAATTAACTCATATGATTGAACTCCCTAATGGTTAATAGGTCTTGGAAAAATTTCCAATAAGTTAATTCCAGAAAATCAACATATATTTTGGGCTGATCATATTATCAAATCAAATGATGAAAGGTATTGTCAATCTCAGACTGCTCAAACTTATCCAGGTAGGCCTTTGTTGTTGCTTCGCTGCTATGTCCCAATGCTTCACTGATTACAGCAGTTGAAATTCCAGATCTTTTCAGTGTGGTAGCATAAGTCTGTCGAGCCCAATAATGAGTGATTTGGTCTGAACATTCGATTTCCAATTCTCCAGCAATTTCTTTTAAATCTTTGCTGATTTTTTTAAGCGTTCCCTTGATTCTGTAGCGAATTGTCAATTCCGTTAATCCAGGCTGCAGAATAGGAAATACATATTGATTTTCCCTTGAATAGCGGTTCAATATCCTCTCGATTTCAGGTTCGATTTTTATAATATTATGACCTTGAGAATTTTTGGTGTTTTTTGTTTTTGCTCGTTCGTAAACAATTCTCCCGCCAACAATATTAACATCCCATTTTAACAAGGCCATATCTTTTAAGTTCATACCACGGGTAAGATAGCTGAATACGAAATAGTTTAAAGAGTGCCATTTTCTGGTATTTGGTACCGGTTTGAAATTCATTAAGAGTTGCATGTCTTTTTTCGAAAGCGCTCTCTTTGTGGCATTCCCGGATTTGATCTTAAATTTCTTAAAGGGGTACATATCCCCTTTTATTATATCAGCAATAATTGCTTTGTTGTATGTGGCTCTTAGCGTTCTAAGATAAATGCTTACTGTTGATGCTGAATTCCCATTCGAGATCAAGTGACTTTCAAAATCGTTGAGGAAGTGGTAATCAATATCATGAAAACTAACTTTTGGGCGAAATTCAGAGATTCTATTTCGTGTATCCCGATAAACATCGGAAGTTCCATGTTTCTTTGCAGCAGTTAACTTTTCAATTATGCTATTGAAAAAAGAAATTACGCTGGCATCGTCGTAGTTTTTGAAATATTTCTCCTCAAATAGATAAAATGTAAAGTCCGTATTTTCCAGATCTCGAATTACCTGGATAGCTCTAAGTTCATACTGGTCCAGGAAATGATTCAGTTCCTTATTCCTGTTATACCTCCCAAATTCCTCATTCCATTTTTTTTGTTCACAGGATAGCGTTTCTTGTTCGCCTTTCAATACATAATATTTTGCTTTTCGATTAAAGGTCAAACGAAGAAAAATTGGACTCTTGCCGTTGGCCAGAGTTTTGCCCTTGCGCAAAACAATTTTGATTGTTGGTTTTTTGATGCGAGCCATGGTAATTACATTTGGGTACAACAAAAGTGCAAACAAACTAGCAAGTTATCAAGGAAAATCAACAAAAGACAATAATTTAAAAGCGGCTAAAATCGCCTTAAACGTATGTTTAGGATGGGATTGGTAAATATAGTTAAATAAAACAGCCTGCTTTGGGAGCAGGGGGCCGCAGGTTCGAATCCTGCCACCCCGACAGATTGAAGATCAATTAATACCAAAACCCTCTAAATTTCATATTTAGGGGGTTTTGGCGTTTATAGGCTCTCCAAGTCATTCAAAATATATCAATTACGTGATGAGTTATCAGGTGAGTCTTTCCTCCCCATCAGCGATATCCGCAGGAAACTCGTTGGAAAAAAGTATATTTTTGGCGCTTCGTAGAATAAATTGCGTAAACAGTGAAAAAAAAGACCCGATGACCGATAGGGCAACCCGTGTAGCAGCATCCTTAGGGTCGGAGCGATTGGATTACTTCCCTCAGCAGCGTTGTCAGCAAGAAACGTTTTGCATGAGCAATCCCAACGGGATTTCATGTTTATAGAAAATTTAAATATTGGAATTGTTCGACACCAAAGGGGTCGAATGAATATTTGATTGATCGTTGCTACAAACATGTGACCCTTTCAATGTCATATGATTTTGCAACACCAATTAAACCAATTTCTTGATTTGTCAAAAGCGCTGATTAACCTCCCTCAGCTTTATCCACAAGAAACCCCACTGGCGCGGATTTACTCCCACTCGCGCGCGTTTGCAACGCGTGCGGAAAGGCTACAAAAGGTAATGAATTGGAATATTGAAGAGCATATTTGAAGATATAAATACACAGAATAAATCAGCTTGACATCCACCTCGTTTGTAACGAGGATGAAATGGATGAAGAACCCCGCTACCGCGTATTTGTAATGCGTGCTGATCGTATCAAACTATAAAAAAAAACTATTGTCATCCGACCAAATTCCAAGTTTAGGCAAAAAAGGGGCCTAAAATTTGAGTTCTAAGGTGATTTTTCGATATTTT